>JAEDNQ010000023.1 GCA_016302435.1 Bacteroidaceae bacterium | reverse complement strand
CGATGGCGTATATGAATATGAGATAGCTGTCGTTAAGGGACAGAAGGTCTGTATAAGAGGGTAGGTGCTTACGTTCTTGACGTTCTTGACGTTCTTGACGTCCTTGACGTTCCTGTCGTCCTTGTCGTTCTTGGCGTTATTAACGCCCTCCAAACAGCGAAAAACCACTTAATACTATCATACAATGAAAAAGCTAATCATGAATGCTCTGGTGTGCTTGGCTTGCGCTTCTGCCAACGCCCAGAACCCTTATCTCCCACTTTGGGAGCATCTCCCAGATGGAGAACCGCGTGTGTTTGAAGATCCTGACAATCCAGGAAAGTACCGCGCCTATATCATTGGTTCACACGACCTCACCTATACAGCTTATTGCGGCAATGACATCCGCATGTGGTCAGCTCCCGTTGAAGACCTCAGCCAGTGGAGAGACGAAGGTCCAATCTTCAGCCATTATGTCAACGGCAAGTGGGACACCATGTATGCTCCTGACCTCGTGGAGGTGAAAGACCGCGAAACAGGCAAGAAGACATACTGGCTCTACCCACACTCTCGAGGATGGAGACGTGTGGCTATGGTTTGCAAGGGTGACCGTCCCGATGGTCCCTTCACTCCTGTCAATCTCACCGAAGACGGCACACAATGTGTTGAAGGATCACTCATCGACTTCGACCCATCTGTCTTCATCGAGAACATCACCAACAAGAAAGACCCAGACTACAACAAGGGCTACCGCGCCTATGTCTTCTATGGCTTCCGCCACTCTACAGCCTACGAGCTTGACCAAGACAACATGTATGCTGTCCGCCCAGGCACAAAGATACACGACTATTTCATCCCGGCCAGTGAACGTTACGGCGAGATTCGCGATCCACAAGGCACAGAATATCCTGCTCTCTACAAGGGACAGAACCCCGGCGACTTCAACTTCTTCGAGGCATCTTCTATCCGTCAGGTAGGCAACAAATATGTGATGGTGTTCTCTGGCTACTCTGGACCAGACTACGGACTCGGTTCGACCAACTCTGCTCTCCGCTATGCCTTCGGTGACAGCCCTCTCGGTCCTTGGCGCTCTGGAGGTGTGCTCGTCGACTCACGTGGCGTTGTGCCAAATGAAGACGGTAGCCACTTGACAACCACCAACTTCGGACACAATACTCATGGTTCCATCCAGGAAATCAACGGCCAGTGGTATGTCTTCTACCATCGTCCACCACGTTGCTTCGGCAATGCACGTCAGGCTATGGTTGCCCCTATCAAGATAGAGTGGGACAAGAAGAAGGTGGCTGACGGCGGCAAGGTGCGCATCACAGCCTACGATCCTTTTGTCAAAGGCAATGAGTGGACAGCATCTGCATCTGACGGCACATGCTACACAGGAGCAGAAGTGACATCTGAGGGATTCCAGATTTTCGGCCTTCCTCCTTACCAGTACTATTCAGCCGGCATAGCATGCTATGTCAACGGTAACAACTGGATGCAGGATAACTTCGACAACTGGAACAACAGCATGGATCTCGCAGGCATCACCAACCGTGGTGTCGTCGGCTTCAAATACTTCGGTTTCGGTGGATTAGCACAGGACACAAAGGGTGTCAAGGCGTTTGAAGGAACAAAGCAGGGCGACAAGACAATGCTCAATGTCAACCTGACTCCTGGTGGAAACGGAGCATTCAAGATTCATGTCATGCTCGATGGCCCATACGCCAACAGCACATGGAATGGCAAAGAGATTGCTGTTATTGATGTGCCAGAAGGTGCCAAGCGAAACGCAACGACATACAGTGTAGCTGTTCCTGCCGTAGAAGGTCTCACAGGCAAGCATGCCATCTACCTCGTGGCAGAAGGTCCAGAGGTGAAGCCAGTGGAAGCTCCACGTCAGTTCGGACGTCAGCCACAGCAGGCTCCACGTCCACAGGGACTCTTCGACCTCCACGGATTGGGCTTCTCACGCAATGGCGGAAGCTGTGAACCACCAGTGGTGCCACAGGTGAAGATCACTGTTGACGGCAAGGCTGTCAACCTCCCATCCGCTCCTCAGTACGCTACCAATGACAACGGCTTCATGGACGCATCCAACTATCAGGCATACGCGCCTCTCAAAGCCAACTCTGTCATCAAGGCCACAGCCACCGATCCTGCTGTCAAGATTGAAGTGGGCAAGGTGACAGACGGACGCGCCATTGTGACATGCACATACAAAGGCGTGAAGAAGGTATACAAGCTAAATTGATTTTTCCACATATACCCTCTCATTGGTTGTGAAACTCGTGACAGGAGTGCCGCAGGCAGTTTGTGTAGTCAACTGTGAGAATATACTGTCTACGGCTTGACAATTGGTTGATTAAGTAATGTATTTTGGTTGCCCCGCATGCAGATGTTTCTGTATGCGGGGTTTTGCTGTCATTGTAAATCAATAATGGGGTGTTCTACAAATTAGTTTTCATGTTTCTATCAGGGTGTCTCTTTTGCTTGGACAAGCTAACTTATACAACACCCCTTTACTCTTCGATATTCTGTTATCCACTGATTGCTTATGCCGTTTTGCCTTGAAATAACACAAGAATCCTTTCAAAAACTGCAACATGTAACATATCCTAAAGAACGTGTTACATAATTTGAATGCCCGAAAAGCTATATTTCGTAACTTTGCACCCGACAATCAATCTATTAATCGACTCATGGCATCTGCCTCTGACCAATAAGGCCACGATGCCTGACCTAAAACACTTAACGTAATGAAAAAACTCCTTGCAGCCGTCTGCCTCCTCTTCGCCACAATAGCTTCGGCGCAGACCGTCCAAGTGAAAAATCCATTTATTTGGGCAGACACACCCGACCCAGACATCATTCGTGTGGGCGACTACTACTATTTGGTGACAACAACCATGCATCTCTTCCCTGGAGGCCCAATCATGAGAAGCTCTGACCTCGTGCATTGGGAGACTGTATCTTACCTCTTCGAAGAGATAAAAGACACGCCACGCTACGACCTTAAAGAAGGAACAGTATACGGTCGCGGTCAATGGGCAACATCACTCCGATACAACAATGGCACCTTCTGGGCTCTCTTTGTCGCCAACGACGAACCACACAAGTCCATGGTCTTCAAAACAGACGACCCAGCCAAGGGATGGAAGCTGCACAGCCGACTGCCAGCCTACCACGACTCATCGCTCTTCTTCGACGACGACGGTCGTGTCTATGTCTTCTCAGGCAGCGGCGACATCACCCTCGTAGAACTTGAACCGGACCTCACAGCCGAGAAGAAGGGCGGCATACACAAGAAGCTCCAGCTCAATGGACGTCCTCAAGGACTGCATGAGGGCAGCCGTGTGATCAAGCACGACGGCATGTACTACCTCCTCTGTATCTCATGGCCCAACACTGGCAGACAGGAGATAGCCTATCGAAGCAAGAACATAGAAGGTCCCTACGACTCCAAGGTCATCCTCAAGAGCCAGTTTGGCGGATTCCCCTATGCGGGACAAGGCACCATCGTCGATGGCAAGCATGGCGAATGGTATGGTGTCATGTTCCAAGACAGAGGTGGCAACGGACGTGTCCTCACCATCGAGCCATGCTCATGGATAGACGGCTGGCCAATGCTCGGCACCAATGGTGACGGCATCATCCCTGAGACAGTCACCCTCGATGGCAACTGCGAGTGCCACAAGCAGCCAGCATACGCTGTCATCGACAAAGACTACCAGTGGAATCACAATTATATAAAAGAAGACATAACAACTGAGACCGGAAGCCTCACCAAACCAGGCTCGTTTGTCAACCTCCGCACCTCTGTCCTCGCCAAGTCCATCTTCGATGCGCGCAACACCATCACTTGGCGCACTTGGGGACCTGAGTGCTCAGACACCATCTGCATCGACGCCAGCAAGATGAAGGATGGCGACTGCGCTGGCATCTCAGCTTTCAATGGCGACTCGGGTCTGCTCACCATCAAGCGCGAGGGCTCCAGCTACTTCCTTGTCATGAGTGAGGAAAGCGTACAGCTCGATGGCAACACAAAAGCCATCACCAACGTGGAGGCTAAGGAAGTGGCACGTGTCAAACTGCCAAAGAGCAAGGTCAAGAACGTCTACCTCCGCATGGACGGAGTCTTCACTCCAGGCACCGACAACGCCAACTTCTACTATAGCCTCGACGGCAAGACCTTCTCTCAGATAGGCACAGCGAACTACAAGATGCGCTTCGACTATCGCCGCCTCTTCATGGGAACACGATATGCCGCATTCTACTTCCCAACCAAGAGCACGGGAGGTGAGGTCAAGATAAGATTGTAGAGAGAGCCTATATAGCAACTATAGCTTCTATAGCCACTATAGCTTCTATAGCCACTATAGCTTCTATAGCCACTATAGCTTCTATAGCCACTATAATAAAGATCAAAATAGTCACTAATCAATCAAACCTAAAACAAAATGAAGAAAACATTCTTAGCATGCCTGTTCATGCTGCTCATGGCCGGCACCGCATGCGCACAGTTCGGCCGTCAGGTCGACAATGGACCAGCCAGTCTCAAGGAAGCCTACAAGGACTACTTCTACTTTGGAGTGGCAGTCAACCAGCGCAACATTTCCGATCAGGCTCAGATAGACCTGATAAAGAAAGAGTTTAACAGCATCACAGCCGAGAACGACATGAAGCCCGGCGAGATTCATCCAAAAGAGGGTGAGTGGAACTTCGAGCGCGCTGACAAGATAGCAGACTTCTGCCGTCAAAACGGCATCAAGCTCCGCGGACACTGCCTCGTGTGGCATGCTCAGTTCAGCGACTGGATGTTCAAGGACAAGAAGGGCAAGCCAGTGAAGAAGGAAGTCTTCTATGCACGCCTCCGCGACCACATCCACACTGTAGTCAACCGCTACAAGGATGTTGTCTACGCTTGGGACGTTGTCAACGAAGCCATGTCTGACGGCGGACGCGGCTGGAGAGGACAAGAGCCCAATCCTTATCGCGAGAGCCAGCTCTACAAACTCTGTGGAGATGAATTTATAGCCAAAGCCTTTGAGTTTGCACACGAGGCAGACCCCAATGCTATCCTCGTCTACAACGACTATAATGCCACCAACCCACAGAAGCGCGACCGCATCTACAACATGGTCAAGAAGATGCAGGACGCCGGAGTGCCCATCACCGGCATCGGCATGCAGGGACACTATAATATCTATGGTCCTTCAGAGGAAGAAGTCGATGAGGCCATCACCAAGTACAAGCAGCTCGTCAAGCACATCCACATCACAGAGCTCGACGTGCGCTGCAACGAGGAGATGGGCGGTCAGCTCCAGTTCTCTCGCGGCAACAACGCCACTATGCCTGCTTACATGTCAACTCTTCAGGAAGACCAGTACGCACGCCTCTTCCGTGTGTTCCGCAAGCATAAGGACGTCATAAAGAGCGTCACTGTCTGGAATCTCTCCGACCGTGACTCATGGGTCGGTGTCAACAACCATCCGCTCCCATTCGACGAGAACCTCAAGCCAAAGAAGGCATACTATGCCATCAAGAACTTCGACCCAGCCCTCGACGCAAAGAAGCCTAAGGAAGACTTCAAGCCAAATGAGCTCAATCAGCCAGGCCAGGAATATCCTATGGTCAACTCTGAGGGATATGCACGGTTCCGTGTTGTCGCGCCAGCAGCCAAGTCTGTCATTGTCAGCCTCGGGCTCGGAGGTAGAGGAGGCACAGTGCTCCGCAAGAACAAGGAAGGTGTGTGGGAAGGCACAACAGATGGTCCTATGGATGAAGGTTTCCACTACTACCACCTCACCATCGACGGCGGTGTCGTCAATGACCCAGGCGCCAAGAACTACTACGGCTCCGTACGCTGGGAGAGCGGTATAGAGATACCAGCCCACGACCGTGACTTCTATGCTCTCAAGAATGTTCCTCATGGCAATGTGTCACAGGTGCTCTTCAACTCCCCAAGCACAGGCGAGCAGAAGCGTGCATTCGTCTACACACCAGCAGAATACAACAACAATCCGAAGAAGCGCTACCCTGTTCTCTACCTCCAGCACGGATGGGGAGAGGACGAGACAGCGTGGTCAAATCAGGGATGCGCACACCTCATCATGGACAACCTCATTGCTGAGGGCAAGTGCAAGCCATTCATCATCGTCATGACATACGGCATGACCAACAACGCCAAGTTCGGCACTATCGGTTCTTTCAACTACAAAGACTTTGAGAAGGTCCTCGTTGACGAGCTCATCCCATACGTAGACTCCAACTTCCGCACTCTCGCCAACCGCGACAGCCGTGCCATGGCTGGACTCTCAATGGGAGGCATGGAGACAAAGAACATCACCCTTGCCCGTCCTGAGACCTTCGCTTACTGGGGACTCTTCAGCGGTGGCACATACGCACCAAGCGATGTCAAGGACAAGAACCCAAAGCTCATCTTCACCTCTTGCGGCTCAAAGGAGAATCCCGACGGAGTGAAGAAGTCGGTAGAAGACCTCAAGGCTGCAGGCTATAATGCCGTGTCATACGTCTCTGATGGCACAGCACATGAGTTCCTCTCATGGCGCAGAAGCCTCAAGGAGATGGCTCCGCTGCTCTTCAAGTGATGCGGTGTCGTTTTTCTGACCGCATAAGCACCCAATAGACAATTCCGCTATCGCGCCATGCCTCATTCAGCTGAGTGGGGCATTGGCGTGTTTATTCATATATATATCTTCATCCCCTTGCCGCCCCAGTCATACTACCGCAATTCATTGCCCATATAAATGCCGCTCCACACCATGTCCTACTCCGCATTTCCACACTAAAATGACAAGGGTAAGTTACAAATCGAGGTATAAACAGGCTGATTCTAAACAAATTCGGGCGATAATCTGATATTTTTTTGTTATTTAACAGCCACGTCGTCATAAATACCTAAATTTGTACATTAAAACGATTTTCGGTGGGAATAAATAGAACCCACCTTAAAAGTTAGTTACAACAATCAAGCTAAAAACCACATAACTATGCAGAAACTCAGTCACTTTCCCATTCAGAAGAATCACCGCATTCTGATTGCTGCGTCCGCCGTAGCTATGCTTGCAGGCGTCAGCAGCTGTAGCGACTATGACAATGGCTATGACGACAAGACCTTGGCTTACAAGGAGTCGTTCATCGAAGCGTTCGGCACTATTGACCCCAACCATACGTGGAATATGGCACAGTCATGCACCGTTGACGTTACAATTAACCTGCCTGGTGTGTTCACCGTCAAGGTGTGGACAGCTGACCCGCGCATGAAAGGCACAAACTCATATCTTCTCGGCAAGTACGAGAATGTCCAGAGCGGTTCAACACAATCCTTCCAGTGCGACATCCCTTCTACAGTCGAGACTGCATACGTAGGTGCCATCGATGAGGATGGCAACCGCTTCGTTGTGTCAGCCGATGTGAAAAACGGAAAGGTGAAGGCAACGATAGGTGCTGAGGGATCACGTCTTGTTGTGGGAGCAACAGGCGGTACAGTCGAAGTCTCAAAGCCTACCGACAAACTGGAACTGAAGGCCGAGGAGGTGCTCCATCCTACGGACAGACTGCCCGAATTTGTTAACAACACAGGTAAGGTAACTCAGAACTTCGAATACTATTCTCAGGGTCCCTTCACCATATATCCTATCTACACTATCACAGGCAATAAAGGAAATGAAACTGCTTTAGGAGAACGAATAGGAATATATATCGTTGATGAAACTGGCAAAAAGGGCGCGACGCAGTGGGTGTGGCAGCCGCTTAACAATGATTCCTATGACTGGATCGAAGCCTACAATGTATATGATGGTAACTGGAGTGGAGTAAAGGATCCCAAAAGTTTTTTTGAATACCTGCAAGATAACAAGGTATTTATGGATAAGTGTACCCGTATACGCACAGAAGGTATCACCATCAATATTCCTAAAGGCACCCGTTTCGGCTTTGTCATTGATGCTGCTGGCGGTGGACCATATTATTCTAACTCTGAATACAATGGCGACCATGGTTCGCCATATAACGGTTCAATAACCACAGATGGCATCAATGATACTTATGCAGCCACATTCATCTATGATGATATGCTCTACTTGGCATTTGAGGACTGGTACTACGGTGCAGAAGGACATGACAATGACTTCAACGACGTTGTCTTCAGATTCAAAGATGACATCACACGTCCGCTCATTATCGACAAGGACGTAGACGATAACCCCATGCAGTATATCGTTGCATGCGAAGACCTCGGCGGCTCATTCGACTGGGACTTCAACGATGTGGTCTATGGCATAGAGCATGTGTCTGGACAGACAACCGCACGCATCAAGTTGCTTGCTGCTGGTGGTACGTTGCCTGTACACATTACATACGACAATAATAAAATTGTCTTCAATGCCCCAACTGGCGGTACATGCACTGACTTGCACCAAGCCTTTGGCGTGGAGCAGGATGTGCCTGTGAATGTTGGCATCTATCAGACAGCAGCTGTATACAGCCATCCGTTCACAGTAGATGCAAACGCATTCAGCGTCTCAACTGACGCACAGAAGTTTAAGATTCATGTCAGCTACAAAGATGGCTCAGAAGGCGCTGAAATAGGTGTGCCACTCCAAAGCGGCATGGAGCCACAGGCCTTCCTTGTGGCAGACCCTAACTGGAAGTGGCCTAATGAATTTCAACCCATCACAAGCAAGTATAAAGACTTCTCTGAGTGGGTTAAGATCCTCGAAAAAACAGGGTGGTGCGGCAGTGTGTGGGGATTGAAATCAACATCTGCAGGCGATGACCTGCTGAAGTTTGAAGGTGCTGTGTCTTTCAAGGACGACAGTGTGGCTACTGCAAACCTGCCCGCGTATGCGTTTCCGGAAACAGACAATGAATACATAATCTCAGTTCTATCAAAGGCAGATGCCATTTTGACCTTCATTACTCCTCAAAACACTCCCCTCCAGGTTGTAGTGGATGGTAGCATCAAGGCAAATCAGCGCACATTCTTCACTCTGAGTCCAGAAGTGACCCAGAAGATACGTGACTTTGACCAAAACGGTCAGTGCTGCAAGATGGTCATCACATATGCAAAAGGTGTCGTAGCCAAGGACATGCTCGTGGAGTTGTCTAATAGGGTGGGCAAAGATGTCGTTTCCGCCTCTAAGCTTGACCCAAAACTGACGGCTAACGAGATAGTAATGAAGTACGGCCAGGATTACAAAGTGGAATATAGTTCCAATAGTGCAGGTGCATGCACGTTTGAGTCGCTCAACACTAATGTACTTCGTGTAGACGACCGGGGCAATCTGACTCGTGTGGCTATCGGCAAGACAACCATAGTGGTAACCCAAGCAGCATACGGCGATTATAAAGAGGCGGTGACATACGTGCCTGTCATAGTAGAAGGAGACTATAGAAATCCGTATTTGAGTGCATCAGTGCCAGATACGATTGCTGTTGGCGAAACTATCGGAAGATTCTATAGGACGCCGGAGTTAAACAATAAACCCTATGTCTATAACACTGTCGTTACCTCTACCAATCCTGCTGTTGCCAAAGACACCCTCAATGGAAACTGGTTAGAAATAACAGGTGTGTCAGCGGGACGTGCTACAATAACACTGAAGCAGCCAGAGACAATACAATACTACGAATCCACACTCGAAGTAACCGTTGAGGTGATACGCAAAGCCACGGCAGAGACAATGAAAGTTCAGGGAGGAAAAGCGACATGGGAAAGTTCTGTGTTTACTTGGACTGATGAATACGATAACCTATTGGTTCTGTTCGATTTTGCGGAAGGAGAGATAAGCAAATATAGTGCTGTTAACTTCACGATATCTGATCTTCATGGTGCACCATATCGTGTGTTGGTTCTCGATGCTTCCAATAATCCCCTTGGTCAAAGGTTGGATCTTTGGCAACCAGGTGAGCGTTCTATTCCACTTAATGTAGATGGTAAAGATGGCCTTTATATTGATACTGGAGGGAAATGGTCAAGCGTTCGCAAGATATGTCTTGCCGGAAATTCTTCAAGTGGCGATATGAAAGTTACTGATGTCAAACTGGTAAACAAGTAGCGATTTCTCTGATACGGACTCTCTGCAATTTTCAGTTTCCCACGTGATGCGATACGTGAATATATAGATATGAGGTAGGGCATTGCCCTACCTCTTTTTTTTGTACCCTCAGTTAAGTCGGTAAGATGGTCGTAAATGCCCCCGTAGCTCAACCCTCCATTTGAGCCGACTCGCGAGGGGCGTTGAGCCGACTCACGAGGAGTGTTGAGCCGACTCGATTAGGGTGTTGAGCTTGCTCGATTTGGGAGTCGAGTTAGCTCGGTGTGATATTTGAGAAAGTACGGTGTAATATTTGAATTGTCTCGGTGTGATATTTGAGAAAGTACGGTGTGGTATTTGAGAGGGTACGGTGTGAGAGAGTTGCTTCCCCGAGCAGCATTCTGATGAGTCATACTGCAGGGAAAGTTGCCATTGCACACTGACAAATAACGTCTATCGTGTACATCTTTTTCATTGCTCCGTCCATCCATCTCCTTTTCGCCTTTCAATTTTGATACATTCCATTGTGCAAAAACAACATTTTACATTAAAACCACGTTTTTTGACATGGAAAAATTGAAAATGTAACGTTCGGGTAACAACATGTAACATGCGAGACATCATGTTATGAATGAACTTTGTAATTTTGCATCGTCGATAGTTAGGAACAAAAAACACTTGACTACCGACAGAGTTCACATGCTTGCCAAAGCTCGACTTGCCAAACCGAGATTCCGCACAATCTGACATGCCCGCAAAACCTACTCCTTGCCGAAACGATTTCCCGAGCTGTCTAAAGTGACTCTATACATATATATAATCACCACGCATACAGATAATCTAAATTATAAACCAAACTTATTTAATCTATGAAGAAAAGATACATACCTTATGTAGCTGTTCTTTTAGCAGCTTCAGCAAATGCGCAGACACCTGTCTTCCATGAAGGTTTTGACGCAGAGCAGACAAAGCAGCCTACAGAGGCCGCTTGGTATGAGTACATCAACCACATTACCAATGCCACTGGCACTGACTCTTGGACTATAGACAACACTGAGCAGGCTGAGGGCGACGGATGCCTCAAGATAGCAAACGTCCTCCCAGAGTACGCCGAAGATGAGGACATGGGCAAGTACGACCAGTTCTGGCAGCGCGCTGTCAAGTTCCGCAACCTCCCTCTTCAGGAAGGCAAGAGCTACCGTCTCACATGGCGTCTGAAGGGAGCCAACGAATGGTTCAACGGCACCGAGAACAAGAAGTCACGCATGTTTGTCTCTCTCATGCAGGGTGGCGAGAACGCAGATATTCCACTGCTCGACGCTCAGGGCAATGAGTTCAAGTATGAAGTTTCATACCTCAACCCAAACGAGTACGAGAAGTATACTCGCATGTTCCACTTCGCAAGCGCACAGCTGCAGAAGGACACATACGCGAAGCAGCATCCTGACAAGGACCCACTCGCTGACACATTCTTCGCCACATTCAACGTTATCAACCCAGGCGAGTACTACCTCGACGAGGTTGACCTCGTGGAGAGCCCAATAGCGGCTGTCAAGTATGGCAACGAAGCTATCTGCATTGATTTCGGCTTCGCCACTAATATTGCAGACCTCGCCAACAACAGCCCTATCGGTGTAGTCATCATGCCAGAAGGTTGCGTGAAGCTGACCATCAATGGTGAAGAAGCTGATATCGAGACAGTGGAGCTTCACAAAGATGGCAAGATGTACATCTATCCAACAGATGGAGTCGGTGAGGATGCTGAAATTAAGGTAACATTCGAGAACCCAACAGACGAGGCATATCAGGTGAAGTATCAGGGAACACTTGCTCCAGAAGGTGCTGTGCCATCATTCACAGATGAGGCTGGAACTGACTTCGACGAGGAAATTGACCAGGAATCATCATATCTCTATTTTGAACCATCTTTTATATCTGCAACACCAGCAGAAGGTTCATTTGGTCTTGAGAATGTGACAGAAGTGTCGTTCACATTCGACCGAGTCATGGATGTCAAGGCTGGAACTATGAAGTGTATTCTCGACGGAAGTGAGCAGCTTGTTTTAAAGACTACAGAAGACTCTGAGACACTTACTTTCGAGCGTGCTGATAAGTCTGCATTCCCTAAGGGCATGCTTCAGATTACTCTTGAAGGCGTCAAGTCTGCTGTTGCTATACCAAGCTATGAGACCTTCACTCTCTCATTCGAAGTAGGTCAGGTTCAAGTTGCAGAGACAACATACGAGCTGGCAGGCTCAGCTCTCTTCCCAGAAGCAGCAGATGGCAGTATTCCAGAAGGATGGACAGTATACTCAGACGGAGAGTTGCGCGAAGGCGGCACTACATGGGGCACCGGTGGTCGTGTGTTCTCTACTGTTGCTCCTCAGGGTAAGGGTATCTACACTCGCGCCAATGGTGACGCAGGTTCAGTCCAGAGCCCTGTAGTGGCAATACCAGCAGGTGACATAGAAATCCGTTCTTACCTCGCTTACTGGTCTAATCCATCAGACATACAGGTTGACGTATGTGATGAGGCAGGCAATGTAGTAGCCACAAAAACTGTCACTCCATCTGTGGCAGGTGAGGCAAATCGCAACAACTCAGGCTTCCAGTTTGAGGTATGCCCAATCACTTTCAACACTAAGGGAGGCAACTTCTACGTGAAGTACACTCTTCTCACAACAGGCTTCAACGGCATGTTTGTCGGCGGCTACGATGTATACACATACAAGCAGAGTGCTGGTGAGTCAACAGAGACACAGATTGTGTTCGCGGACAACTCATTCGGCGCAGTCGAGAACAATGGTGCTCCAAAGGCTGGCTCTGGATGGAGAATGTACGACTTGGAGGATGCGAATAAACCTGAGAAGGGATACTTCAACAATGGTGAAAACTGGGGTTGGGGTCACTCTCGTTTCTGGACTGGCAGAGGCTTTAAGAATCTCTCTTCACTCTTCTACACTCGCAACGGCGGATGGCCAAACCACTATGTTACATACGGTGAAGTTATTGAGTCTGAGCCAGATGAGCCAACATTGGAGCTTGCAGAAGGCAGACATCAGTTCACTTACTACGCTCTCAACTGGAAGGGCAGCCCACTGGAGTACCATTTCCAGATTATCGACGAGGAGACAAAAGAAATTGTCAAGGAAGTCATCACTACTGTAGAAGAGGTTGCTGGTGGTAATAATGACTATTCAGGCGACTCTCACAAGATTCAGTTCGTCTACAGTGTTCCAAAGGCTGGCAAGTACAGCATTAAGTATGGTGGTACAGGCGAGTCATTCTCAGGTCCTGTAACTATTGAGAAGCTTGGTTCACAGGCTGCATATCAGCTTGGCATCGTCAACGCTGCACGCGCTCTTGCTGAAGCAGAACTCGCTAACTGTCTTGATACTAAATATGATGGTACAACAAAGACTGCTCTTCAGGAACTCATAACTAAGTATGCAAATCCAGGTGCTATTCTCCACACTCCAGCAGAGGTTGATGCTGCAAGAATCGAACTCGAATCTGCAACAAAGGCAATGGCGACTCGCCGCGACAATATCGACCGTTACGCTTCAGCTCTCACAGCTGTAGAAAATGGAGTACTTGCTGCAATGGAGACCAAGTATGAGAAGCTCGAACAGTTCCCAATAGCTCAGGAGGCTTACAACAAGTATTTAGCCATTGAGCCACAGACACTTGAAGATGCTGAACTCATCGATGCCGTAGCCGTGATGAGCAACACGGGTGCTCTCCTTGAGAATATGGTCAACACATGCGTGCCATTGCTCACACAGCAGATGGCAGACCTCTCTGCTGCTATCATAGCTCTTGACGAAGAGGCATTCGCTGACGAGACTGTCATCGCTGCTGACGAGGCTATATCAGACGATCAGGCACTCGTGAAGAATCTGAAGAAGATCTATGCAGCTAAGCTCTACGCTAAGATTGCCGCAGGTGATCCAATCGTTGAGATACCAGAAGACTACGACGAGGAGGAACCAGCTAACCGTCCTGTTTCATTCCTCATCCAGAACAGCAAGTTCTACTCAACAACTGTCATCCCTGACAACAAGCCAAACGAGGCTTCTTCTGTCGATGACTTCCCAGGTTGGACTATTGTCACTTCAGGCCGCATACAGCCTCTCTGGGATAAGGGATGGGGACAGCAAGGTCCAACACCTGTAAGACCAGTCTATGACTGCGCAGTTTGCGCGCCATGGGGCGACAACACTTACTCTGTTGAGCAGCTCATCTCTGACCTCCCAGTGGCCAAGTATATGGCTTCTATCGTGATAGCAGCCGACGCTATAGCATCAGACAATCCTCCAGTGCTCACAGCTTACGTCACTGTCGGTGAGAACAAGACTGAGACACAGTGGGAAGGCAACACAGATGCCGACGGCAACGTGACATATGCGCGTGACAACAACACTCCTATCAAGTTTATGGATGTTGTTCCTGCCGTAGACGGCAACTTGGCTTCTCTTACACTTGGAGCTGACATGAAGGTTGCTTGCTTCGGTAGAGTTGACAATGCTAACCTCTACATCGTCGACAAGGCAGAAGGCTTCGACTATGCAGCTGCTGCCAAGGCTCTCGAAGATGATATCAAAGTTGGCATCGAGGCAGCTGGCGCACCAGAAGGCGAACCAGTATCTGTTACATACTTCAACGCTAACGGTGTGCAGGTTGCTACTCCAGAAGGTGTTACTATCAAGATTGCCCGCTACGCTAACGGTTGCGTGACAGTGACAAAGTTCATCGCTAAGTAAGGCGCACACGTAGAATGTAAAAGACTTTATAAAGATAAGGATTTTGAGGCAGGGTCGTGCTATTCACGACTCTGCCTCTCTCTTTGTGTCTGCTAATGGACATCTGATGCTTTTTTGCTTGTGAAATTGTCCTCTATTCCCATCTTGCGGTTCTAAAATCATCATTCTGTCGCATTTTTTTAGTGGTACTGTGTTATAGTATGTTTTTTTTTCATAACTTTGTAGTCGCATAGCAATTTATCGACTTATTTGAGCATAACTTATCCACAGGACCAATACTTGTCTAACTAACACAATGAAAAGATACCTATATATATTAGTGCTGCTTGCACTTGCGTGCTCCACAACAGTCTTTGGACAGAATGTAATGCTCCTCACCTCGCGCCAGGGGCTGTCCAACTCATGCATACGCAATATCTATGAGGACAAACATCACAACATCTGGATTACAACCATGAACGGTTTGAACCGTTATGACGGAGTCAAACTCAATGTCTACCGCCACGACAATGACGACCCCCACTCTTTGGCTCACGACGAGAGCACATGTGTCTTGGATTACGACAAGACAGGTGTGCTTGTCGGTACCATGGGGGGCATACAGCTATATGACTACGAGACGGACAGGTTTACAGACATCCCGTTCATACGTCAAAATGGTGACACTATCAATCCTCGAGTTATCACTATAGCTCATGTCAAAGACCGGGGCTATGTGGCTTGTGCTGCTGGCTACGGTGCTGCTCTGTTGGAGAAAACGTCTCAGGGGCTTGTGGCGAGGTGGACTGACGCCTTCGATGATGGTCCAAAGGAGAAGGTCTCTCCAGCTTTCATGATAGAAGACAAAAAGGATAATCTGTGGATTATCAACGGACATCGTCTGCTCTTGCGACGTGTCGGCGGCAGCAAGGGCAAAGTGGTGTATTATGATAATCTGTCAGAAGTGACAAGCGTGCGCATGACCACTTCGGGCAAGGTCTATGCAGGCACATATAATAAAGGTCTGTATGTGTATGACGATAAGGCTGACCGTTTCGTCTTGGCTGCCTCAAGGGAGGAAGTGGGCGGACTGCTCGAAAAGATAAGTCCATGGACAGAAGGAAGGCTGTTTCTCTGTACGGACGGAAGTGGACTGCGTGTCTTTGACGAGAAGACGGGCAAAGTCTCGCAGAGTACTATACGTGTCAGCGACTTCGACATGGCTCGAAGCAATGTGCGCCATGCCATATCCGACTCCTTCGGCAACGTGTGGGTCGGTGTCTACTGGCGAGGAGTGATGATAAAGTCGTCCAACCAGTCTTTCTTCGAATACGTGGGACACCTATCGTTTGTAAAGAACACGATAGGCAACAACCCCATCTTTGCCATATCAGAGGCTAAGGATGGCAACCTGTGGGTGGCTATAGAGAACGATGGCCTCTACCACCTCTCGCCCGATGGAACGTCCTCCACCCATTTCAATCCATCCTCCCATCCTGGCATGCCAGTCTCTTTCACCAATGTCCTGCAGACGAAAGACGGGTCGCTGCTGCTTGGAACATGGAATGATGGGCTTTGGACGATGAAGGACGGACGCTTCACCCATGTCACCTCGGCTATCAACAATATCTTTGAGATACGTCCGTCGACATGGGACGGAAAATTTTGGGTGTCTACCATGGGAAACGGATTCTTCCTCTTCGATGCGGCATCAAGACAATGGAAACAGTATTCTCCAGACTGGAGCCGGGGTGAGGAGGGCACAAAGATTATTGGCAATCCTTATGTATACACGCTGTTGCAAGTTGGCCCGCATCTCTATGTGGGTACTGCCGATGGCTTGACTATATGCAATGTCAACATGGATGGCACCATAACGCAGGCCAGCCATAAGGTGCTCCGGTATAGTAGCGTCAGGTATATAGTGGCTTCTGAGGATAAGAAGACTGTATGGGTGGCGACCAACAAGGGCTTGGTGCGCTTAGACAACGAGACGATGAAGGCTACATCATATACCACAGCTGACGGACTGCCAAACAACAGCATAATGTCGCTCGAACTTGACGGAAAGTATCTTTGGGTAAGCACTGGCCGTGGACTTGCTTGCATGGATACCACTGATGGAACCTGCAACACCTTCTTCCAAGAGGATGGACTGCAAGACAATGAGTTCAACCGAGGTGCGTCTGTCCGTATGGGTGGTCATCTGTATTTCGGAGGTCTGGGAGGCTTGACGTATTTCAATCCCAAGGATGTCCTGCGCAGCTTCAGTGAGGAACGCAAGCTGCGCCTCACTCTGGTAGATGTGGCTGTCAAAGGAAAGACTGTGCATGTGGGTGATCTTTCTGACGGCTATGAGATACTTCAAGGAATGGTGGATGTGGCTGAAAGCGTCGAACTGTCGTATAAGGAGAATTTCCTTGCTGTCGAACTCTGCATAGAGGGACTGCACAATCAGCATGTAGAATATGAATACAGCGTCAACGGAGGCCCATGGGTGACACAGGGAGTGGCAGGCAACCGCCTCTTTTTTGAGAATCTTCCTGTGGGTGAAAACCAAATACGCATGAGGGCATTGGCCTTTGGCTCCGTCAGCGGCGAGAGAGTGCTGACAGTAGTGGTGCATCCTGCTTGGTATGCCTCTGAATGGGCTTTCTGTGTCTATATCATTGTCTTGCTTCTTCTGTGCTGGGGCGTGTACGAATATGTCAAGCGACGTGTGGAAGCCCGACGCCTCATGGCTCAACATCTTCAGCAAGAGAAAATCAATGAGGCTCGCATACAGTTCTTCATGAACATAAGCCATGAGATACGCACCCCGATGACCCTCATCATCGCTCCGCTCGAGAAACTCATGCGTTCAGACAAGAATCAGGAGCGCCAAGCCACCTATCGCATCATAAAGCAAAACTCCATGCGCATACTCCGCCTTGTCAACCAGATGATGGATGTGCGCAAGATAGAGAAAGGTCAATACAATCTTGACTTGGTGGACACGGAGATTGTCTCTTTTGTGCGCAGCATCTATGACGTCTTTCTTGTCAATGCTCGCACGCGCAATATCAACTATCGTTTCTCTTCAAATGTGGATCGCTATATGGTCAGCACCGACAAGAGCAGCATTGACAAGATACTGATGAATCTGCTCTCCAATGCCTTCAAGTTCACGCCCGATGAGGGAGAGGTCTCTTTGGACGTAGAGGTTGTGGGGACAGATTTTGTTCTTAGAGTGTCTGACTCGGGCATCGGCATAAAAGATGAGGACAAGGAGCGCATCTTCCAGCGTTTCTATTCTGCCAAGCATCAGAATGGCTATGTCGGCACAGGAATAGGCCTCAATCTTGTCTCTCTGCTTGTCCATCTGCATGGTGGAGCAGTGAGAGTGGAAGATAATGTTAGTGGCAAGGGTGTGTCCTTTATAGTGACTCTGCCTATAGGGGAAGTGGAAGCGCAAGATGATGTCGCTGAGGTTGAGCGGACCGATGCTGAGGCTGCTGTACAGCCTGAGGGAACGGTTGACGCTGTGAAGGTTGATGAGAATGTAGAACCTGTAGCAGGGGATGGCGGTCAAAAAGAAGGTGAGGAAACCCATAATGTGGAAGAAGCGGCAGATGTGGACACAGGCAGCAAGACCGTCTGTGCCAAGTCCACTTCAGAGGGTGAGTCGGTGGATGTCATAAGCGCCAATGGCTGTGAGTCGATTGATGTCATAAGTGTTAATGGCAGTGAGTCGATTGATGTCATGAGTGTCAATGGCAGTGAGTCGATTGATG
>JAEDNQ010000196.1 GCA_016302435.1 Bacteroidaceae bacterium | reverse complement strand
TTGTCTTGTAAGGCATATAGTTAGAATTATTGTTGTTTTACGAAGATTGGTTTATACGTTTGCTCAACCATAGTTTATACTTTTGCTCAACAATCTCCCTCTCACCTCTTAGGCTTTCGCCAGAAGTTGAAGCCGAGCATGTATTTGAGCGTTCCGTACGTGTTGGTCAGACCGAACTTATTCTTGCGGTAGCTGTAGGTGTGGAGTTCGAAGATGAGTCCTGAGAATAGCTTGGTATTGTTCCAGAAGAGCGAGAGGCGGAGGTTGAGGTCTGTGGCGAGGTTGTTGAGGATAGAGTGCTTCTCCTCTTGTGCCTCGGTGATGTTCGACCTGCGGTAGCCTACGTTGGGCATGACACTTGTGGCGAAGAGCACGTTGCGGCCGAGCACACAGTTGTAGTTGTAGCCGAAGCTGACGCTGTAGTCGTGGTAGTCAACGCTGTTGAAGAGCAGTGTGGAGTCGATGTCGTAGCGCAGGTAGTCGGGCAGAGCCTCCTTGTCCATGCTTATCTTCTGGTGGTTGAACTGGAATCCTATGCTCCAGCTTCCGCAGCTCTTGCGCTGCACGGCATTGGCACCGAAGGCTGCCGGCCAGGAGAATCGCCTGTTGTTGAACATGTATACGACGTTCAGTCCGTCGCAGTTGGAGTCGAGTCCCTTGAACGTGCGGTCACGCCCTGTGAGGTCATAGCCGCTTACTGCTTCTATCTCAGCTCCCTTGCCGGAGTTGAACTTATAGTACTCAGCAAAGAACTTGGCTGTGTGTATCACCAACGACTGCCTCATGGACGTGCCGTTGGTCCTGCCTGCCGGTATGCCGAGGTCGTTCAGGTTCCACACTACGCCGTAGCCGAGTATGCTGTAGTAGACATATCCTCCGAGAATGACCGACGGGTCTGACTCTATGGTCATGCTGTTGCCCGTCTCGGAGGAGCGCATGAAGTAGTAGTCGTGCCAGTAGGAGAGTTCGAGCTGAGCCGTCATCTGATACTTCTGTGGCGTGACGTAGTTTGTGTCGCATCCCATGAAGAATTTCTCCATGCCGCTCATGAACCTTGTCAGTCCCGATGGCTTATACGCCGCAAGGGAGTCGAGGTGATGTTCGGGTGCGGTGGTTTGCACAGAGTCTGTTGCAGTCTCTTCAGTTGTCAGTCCTATTGTTGTGTCGTGGCATGCCCAGGCGTGGGCGAAGCATAAGACTGAGACTATCAGAGTGTAAAAGAATCTCTTTCCCACTTCATTCATCATTGTTCGTTCTTATCTTTTGGTTGGATGTTTCTCTTTGTGGTCGGAAGTCCGACGTCTTCTTATGTAGGTTCAAAGACAATTGCATGTTGGCAGACCTTCCTTTACAGTTTGCCGAGTATGCGGTCCATCACCCAGTTGGTGGCGGTGGCGCTTATGGAGTCGCAGTCGCAGGTCTCCTTGCCTTGCAGGTGGCGGACGACTTTTTCTATCAGCCCCATCTGCACATGCGGCGGATTGGGTACGGTGATTTTCTCCTGTCCCCTCTCGGTGTCGAGGACTATGGGTTGGTAGTCGAAGACGGAGAAGACGACCTTGCCCCTTGTGCCCACGATGGATATGCGGTCGCGGCGTGCCGACTCGTGGGCCACGAAGCACCACGATGCGCTGCCCGACAGTCCTGAGGCAAATCGGAAACAGGCGTTGATGGTGTCTTCCACCTTGTAGAGGCCAGCCATGTTCTGGCAGAAACCTTCAGCCTCAATGATGGGCCCGAAGAGGTACTGCAGGAAGTCTATCTGGTGCGAAGCCAGATCGTAGAAATATCCGCCGCCTCCTGCCACTTCGGGCTGCAGTCGCCAGGGCATCTCCTTGCCGCTGTTGTAGTCGAGCTCGCGCGGAGGCACCGCAAATCGTATCTGCACGGTGAGCACCTTGCCTATCTCCTCGTTTTGGATGATGGAGCGCACCTTCTCGAAGTAGGGCAGATAGCGCCTGTAGAAGGCCACGAAGCAGGGTATGCCTGTCAGCTTGCTTATGCGGTTGACGCGCAGGCAGTCCATGTAGCTCGATGCTAAGGGCTTCTCTATGTATGCCGGTTTGCCTGCCTTCATGGCCATGATGGCGAAGGTGGCATGCGAGGAGGGCGGAGTGGCGATGTAGACGGCATTGACCTCAGGGTCGCAGACCAGAGACTGAGCGTCCGAGTAGTATTTCTTTATGCCGTGGCGCTCCGCATACGAGCGAGCCTTTTCTTTGTCACGGCTCATCACTGCCACTATCTCGCTGCCTTCTATCTTGCCGAATGCCGGTCCGCTCTTCTTCTCTGTCACTTCTCCGCATCCGATGAATCCCCATTTTACGGTGTTGTGATATTCCATAGCTCTGTCGATGTCTATGTTGCGATGTCTGTTTTTTTGATGGTGAATGTCAGTCAATAGCGTTTAGCCTCATGGCTCATTCGTCCAGATTGAGCAAGACGTTGTGGTCATCCTTGTTCTGCACATACACGTTTTCTGCCTTGCCCGTGATGAAGATGTGCTGCGTGCCCTGATTGACGATGTTGAGCGCCCCTACCTCCACGTCGCCCCTGATGTCGGCGTCCGCCTTTGACAGAATCGTCATCGTGTTGGCGCGGACGTGGTCAAAATGTATGGGACCTACCTCTGAGGAGTGTATCTTCAGCTCTTTGCACTCGAGTGTGTCGAGCAGCACTTTGCCCGAACCCAGCACACCCACCTCAAGTTTCTCTGCCACGATTTTGCCTGATGTGCAGAAGCTTCCGTTGGCGCATGAGCTGAAACATTCTATCTTCGGGGCAGATATGGTCAGCCACACGTTTGTCGTCGTGCCGAAATAGTTATAGTCGCTGTTGTTGTCGCTGGCTATGTTGACGGTGAGCAGATTGCTGTCAAAGTGGAGCTGAAGGTGGGAGAGAGTCGCGCTGTCACCTCGTGCGCTTATGGAGTAGTCGCCCTGGCGCAGGGAGATGTTCACACTGCTGAGATTGGTGATGTAGGTGAAGGGCGTGAGCACATGATAGTCCTTTTCGGTGATGCTGACAGGCTCGCCCACATCCTCTGCGGCAACACTGTCCGAATCGAGGTCAATCTCGATGCCCTTGCTGGAGGACGACGTGCCTCCGCCGCATCCTGTCAGAGCTGCAGCCACGAGTATCAAAAAAAGTTTGTCGAATGTCATATTCTTGAATGATAGTTACCGTTATTCGATGCAAAGTTAAGACAAATGTCCGAAAAAACGAAATTTTCTTTGTTAATCATTATATTTTTCCTACCTTTGCCGAAAATATCAGTCAGATTGTATTTCCGCGATGACGAAAACGGAGACGTTTCGTGGCGAAAACGATGACG
>JAEDNQ010000195.1 GCA_016302435.1 Bacteroidaceae bacterium | reverse complement strand
TGGTTGCCCCATGTTACATCATTGTATGTTAC
This sequence comes from Bacteroidaceae bacterium, assembly GCA_016302435.1. GTDB lineage: Bacteria > Bacteroidota > Bacteroidia > Bacteroidales > Bacteroidaceae > Minthosoma. The sequence goes on along the minus strand of JAEDNQ010000195.1, from coordinate 3,308 downwards.
GCTTTTGCCCTTACAGGGCGAACACGTAAACCAGGGTGCTCAACGAAACCCAGGGTGCCGCTTCGCTCTGCCCTGGGCTATGGGCTTTTGCCCTTACAGGGCGTACACGAATAAATGGTGCCAGCCCCTATGGCCACTCAATTTTGAACGCCTAACTGGACACCCTTTCTGTTTATTCCAGTTTATGCCTTTCTGTTTGTGTCAGGTAATAACTTTTCTTTATTGTTTCCAGTGGTCAGAGAGCAAGGCGGCTATGCTGTCGTAGTTGACACCTGTAAAGTCTGGGATAATGTGATGGCATTTGTCTTTTATCTGTTCGGCTGTGAGCCCTGTGGTAAGGCCTACAGTCATGATGCCTGATGACATTCCAGCCTGAAGACCTGTGAAAGCATCTTCAAAGACCACGCACTCTTGTATGTCTGCATCGAAGACCCTCGCTCCGAGAAGATAGCAGTCGGGTGCAGGCTTGGAGGCCGTGAAGTCTTCGGCAGTGAGTATGCGGTCGAAGAGCGAGTGGAACTCTGGAATCTGGCGTGCCACACTCTTCATCTTTACCATGTTTGAACTGGTCACCACAGCGCATTTGACACCATGTGCCTTTATGTCGTGGAGAAAGTCCAAAGCGCCTGGCACGAACTCATATCTCATTGTTCCTTCCCAGTCGTTGAGAGCCTCTGTTATTTCTGCTTGCACTTGTGGGTCGGGAAAATAGTTGGCAAATATCTGGGTGAGGGTTGTCCCCTTGATGGCATACTCCAAGTTTGGCACGTCTGGTCTGTATCTGCGTGCCGTACGTCCCCAAAATATTGTGTACTGCGGCTCTGTGTCGAAAAGTGTGCCGTCAAGGTCAAAGAGAGCGGCTTTGAAAATGTTTGTTTGCATAATTGATGATGGGAAATAAATATTTTGTACACCTCCTCATCTGAGCAGGTGGCGGTCGAGGTAATCTTCGATGCGTCTGATGAGGTGCAGTCTTGTCTTGCCCCCGTAGATGCTATGGTTTCTGTTTGTGTACACCTGCATGTCAAACTGCTTCTGTGCCTGCACGAGAGCTTCTGCCAGTTCGGCTGTGTTCTGGTAGTGCACGTTGTCGTCTGCTGTGCCGTGGATGAGCAGCAGGTCGCCTTGCATCTTTTCGTAGCGGTGGAGCGGTGAGCAGTCATATCCGTCTGGGTTCTCCTGTGGTGTGCGCATGAATCTCTCGGTGTATGCAGAGTCGTAGAATCGCCAGTCGGTGACAGGAGCCACTGCTATACCGCAGTTGAAGACAGCCCTTCCTTCGCAGAGCGACATGATTGTGTTGAAACCGCCGAAGCTCCATCCCCAGATGGCTATGCGGTCCTTGTTGACATAAGGCTGCTTGCCCAACCACAGGGCTACTTCTACCTGGTCGTGTGACTCGAGGTCGCCCATGCGCATATATGTGCAGCGCAAGAAGTCCGATCCGCGTCCTCCAGTGCCTCGCCCGTCCACGCATACTACTATGTATCCTTTTTCTGCAAGACGTTGTTCCCATGTCAGTCCTCCGACAAATCCGTTTGAGTATGAGTTGTGCACCTGCTGGCTGCCGGGGCCGCTATACTGGAACATGAGGACTGGATAGCGTTTTGAGCTGTTGAAGTCTGCGGGTTTGACCATCCATCCGTTGAGCTGCACTCCGTCAGAAGTGGTGATGGATATGATCTCTGGCTTAGAGAGGGTGAGCGCAGCGAGTTGGCTGCGGAGCTTTGCATTGTCTTCCACGACTTTCAGCTGTTTGCCCGCTGTTGAGCAGAGGGTGTAGACAGGGGGAGTGTTTATGTCGGAGAAGATGTTGAGGTAATATTGGCGGTTAGTGCTGAAGACAGCAGAGTTGAAGCCTTTCTCTGTAGAGAGCCTGGTTTTGCGTCCAGAGGCGTCGACCTTGAACACATACTGCTCGAGCGGGCTTCCTTCGTTGGAGGCGTAGAAGAATGTCTTGCCGTCATTGCTGGTGCCGTAGTAGGCCGTTACGTCGTAGTCGCCTGATGTCAGCTGCTTCAGGAGTTGTCCGTTGGAGTTGTAGAGGTAGAGGTGTCTGTGTCCGTCTCTGTCGCTGAGGAGCACAAACTTCTCCTTGGAGAGGTCGATAGCGTCGTATGCGCTTTGGTCAACATATTTCTTTTCCGTTTCTCTCAGCACGAGTTGGGCTTGGGTGCTGCGTGCGTTGACTGCATAGAAGTCCAGGCGGTCTTGGTGACGGTTGAGTGTGAGCACCATGAGACGGTCCTTCGTGTTAGAGAACTGTATGCGTGGTATGTAGCCGTCAGCGTCCATGGGCACCTGCATGGTGCGTGTCACTCGGCTCTTTATGTCATACGAGAGAACAGATACCTTGGAGTTGTCCTCGCCCGCTTTGGGGTATTTGTATTCGTAAGCGCCTGGATAGAGCTTGTACTCGTTCATGGAAGGATTCGTACCTCTGTACCAAGGGAAGGAGAAGGTCTTAACGTCTGTCTCGTCAAAGCGTATCCATGCGAGCATCTCGCTGTCGGCGGAGAAGTCATAAGCGCAGTTGAACGAAAACTCTTCTTCGTAAACCCAGTCAGGCTTTCCGTTGATAATCTTGTTGCGTTCGCCGTCTTTAGTTATCTGGCTCTCTGCGTTGTTGAAGAGGAGCTTGACTAAGAAGAGGTTGTTGTCTCTCACGAAAGCTATCATAGTGCCATCGGGCGAAAACTTAGGACATTCCTGTTTGCCGCCGTTGGAAAGCGGTGCAAGGGTCTTGTTCTTCACATTATATATATAATATGTGGAAGTGGCTGAGTGACGGTATATGGGAGTGCGGTCAGTCTCGATGAGGATATTCTTCCCATCGGGTGAGATGATATATCCTTCGACAAAGTTGATGTTAGCTCCTCTTGCTGTAGATTTGTCAAAGAGAACCTCTGTCACTTCGCCAGTCTTGAATGAGCACTTCTCTATGCGGGCACCATCGGCTGAGATGCTCGCATAGCTTTCGCCGTCGATGTCAAGAGGTCTGACACTGCGTATTGAGGCTGGGCGGAATTTTCCTCCTGCAACATCTTCAATGGTTATTTGTTGAGCTTGTGCTTCTGCTGACATTATGAGGGCGACGGCCGCCATAATGATTCGATGTATCAGTTTCTTCATTTTATAGGTTGTTAGTTGGTTGTAAATTTTCTACAAAAGTACTAAAAATATATTGGACGGTCAAATAAATTGGTGAATAATAAGGTTTATGCGCGGCAAATAGTGGCAAAAACCTCATTTTAGGGGCTGCAGAGAGCATGGGCTGACAGGAAGCAGTGGCGTGTGGTGCCCATAAT
>JAEDNQ010000022.1 GCA_016302435.1 Bacteroidaceae bacterium | reverse complement strand
GCTGCATGATAGCCTCAAAATCGCCTCAAGCTAATTTATAGAACACCCCTTAAAACTAATGGCTGAGTATATTGATTTATACTCAGCCATTTGCGATATTAATAGTGTACCTATTGTTGTGAAGTCAGTGCGTTACTTACTCTTTTGGAAGTGAGAAGTACCAGCGCTTGGTGTCCTTGAGCTTGGCATATAGGGCAGCGTCGAATCCTTCTACTGCTGCTGCCTCTTCGGTGGCTGCTTTGGTGCCACGGTTGGCTATCTTACGTGCGAGCCAATCTGTGCCGTCGAAGCCAGAGGCGTTCTTGTGCTCTGCTATGCGCACGAGGTCAGTGAAGCGGTTGCCTTCGAAGGCTGTCTCAAGGGCGAGCTCGTCAACGATGATGTTTTCGACTGCATTGATGATGTCTGACTCTGTAGCCTTTGCGAGGTCGACACCCTTGGCAGTGAGGAGGTTTTCGTAGTCATAATAGATGCTGTCGCGATAGCCGGAGATGCTGGTGGATATCTCGTCTTCGTTGGCTGATGTCCAGTTGCCATTCTCGCTGATCATGCCGCAGCCGCGTGCGTGGATGCCGTAGGTGGAGTTCCACACCTCATCGGTGAAGTTGAACTTGGCGTTGAAGGCCTGGAGGCGGAGGGTGTCTGTGACATAGTACATAGCTCCATAGCTGCCGTAGTCGAGTTCGCGGTATGGTATCTCAACCTGTTCATATCCGAGGATTTCGGTCTGATCAGCATTCCAGATGGGGATGGGCTGTCCATTTTCGTCGAGCTTGTCCTCGTAGCGGACACGTGTGACAATCTGTGGGAGGGTGTACTGGTTGATTCCGTCCTTGAGGATGGCGAAGGCAAATTCTGGATAGCCTGCTCGGTTGATGGCCTCGGCTAAGCGCAGCCAGATGAGTGTCTTGCGGTAGGTGGGGATGGAGTAGTAGAACGCTGAGCCTCTGGCTGCCTTGGAGCAGAGTGGGTAGCCTTCACCTTCATACTTGTAGTCTTCTTGTGACCAGTAGCGGCGGCCGTCGCAATTCTTGTAGTAGGAGACGGAGAGTTTGCTGGAAGTCAGCTGGGAGTACTGGACGTAGGTTTGCTGGTTGAAGACATCGTCGAAGGCGCATGAAGGTGCGTATTGGCGCTTGTAGGTGCGAGTGACGCTGATGGCTCCTGAGGCTTCGAAGGTCTCGTTGCCGTTGGCGTCGGTGGAGTTGCTCACGTTGCCGTTGGCATCGGTCTCTGTCTTGTTGCTGGACGACTGTGAGGACGATGGTGTGTAGCCGAAGATGTCTGCCACGCGTGTGAGCATCTTGCCGAAGCCAGCGTTGGCTGAGCCTGGGATGAGGGAGATGACTTCGTTGCTGCCAGCGTATTTGTTGGCGTATGAGCCCCAACCTACAGATGAGTAGGCGTATGAGCCGTTGCGTCCCTGTAAGGCTACTGTGTAGTCTTGGACGATAGGCACATCTTCTTTCTTGAGGTAGTCGTAGTAGTAGTTGGCTGCCTGCTCATAGTCGGCTGTGCTGGCTCCGCGGAGGAGGTAGAGGTCGCCGAGGATGACGCGGATGGGCATAAAGAACATCTTGGCAGAGAAATCTACGTTACCATTGTTGAAGATACCCCAATTGGATGTAGATGAGCCATACTGTGGATAAGGTGTGTCGAGGAACTGGAGGATGCCGTCTTCGATGATCTTGTCGATGAGGTTATCCTTATTGACGGTGTTGCTCATGTCGAAGTGTTCGATGACACCGAGGTCAGTGACTGGCTGGGTGATGTAAGGCACTTCCTTGTAGTTCTTGACGAGCTGGAGGTATGCCCATGCTCTGACAGCCTTTACCTGTGCATATTCAGGCACCATGTACTTGATGTTTGACTTGATGGCTGCTGTGTCGGCGTTGGCTATGTAGAAGTTGCAGTTGTTGATGACGTTATAGTAGTCGCTGACCTGGAGCATGGAGCATGTCTTGTCTTGCGGGTCGTCGAAGTTGGAGATGGCGAAGAGGGTGTCAGTGGTGTAGTCGGTAGAGCTGACGAGGTCGCCGCGTATCTCTCCGAGGATGACCTGTCGCTCTGCCACATCCTGCATGGCGCGCATGATGCCGAGGTAGGAGTAGAGTGTGTCTTGAGCGTTGACGTATGCCTTGTCGCCTGTGTCTACTGTCATCAAGTCTTCGCACGAGCTGAGGTATGTCATGCCGCAGAGTGGGAGTGTGACTGCTGCTGCGCGAAGTATATGTCTCTTAATGCTTTTAGTATTCATATTGTGATGTTTTATCGTGTTATCATATCATGTCAGCTCGGGGGCAGGGGACTGTGTGGACCGGTGCCCCCTGAGTGTAGGCACGAGTATTAGAGGTTGATTTTCAAACCGAGGTTGAAGCTTCTGTTGCGTGGGAGCAGACCTGCGTCGATACCCTGGTAGAGGATGCCGTTGCCGCATGAGAACTCTGGGTCCTTGCCAGAATATTTGGTGAGGGTGAAGAGGTCGTTTGTCTCAGCCCAGACGGTGAGTCCCTGGAGCCAAGAGGTGTTGACTGGCAACTCGTAGGTGAGGCGCACCTTCTTGAGCTTGAGGTATGAGCCGTCTTCTATCCAGCGGTCAGAGAAGCGTTCGTTGTTGACCCACTGTTCTGACTCGGGTGACATGACGCGTGGAAGGAGTGCCTTGTCGCCTTCGCATGTCCAGCGGTTCAATGCAGCTGTTGTCTGGTTGTAGAAGCTGTTGAGTGACTCGAGCTGTGAGCGCTGATAGTTGTAGATGTCATTGCCAAGAGAGTACTTGAAGATGATGTCGAGGCTCCAGCGCTTGTAGGAGAGGTTGGTGCTGATGTTGCCGTAGATGTCGGGGTTAGGATCACCGATGATGGTCTTGTCGTCTTCGCTTATGATGCCGTCGCCGCTGAGGTCAACAAAGCGCACGTCGCCAGCTGAGAAGTTGCGGTAGGGCTTGTTGGTGATGCCTGTAGGGTACTTGAGGTGTCCGTCTTCTGTCTTTGTGGTGGCTGCGGCTGCTTCAGCTTCGGTAGAGAAGATGCCGTTGGTCTTGTAGCCGTAGAAGAGGCCTGCTGCCTTGCCGACGGAGGTGAGTATCTCTGCTCCGTAGACCTTCTGTGTGTAGTCGCCCTCGGGGAGTGATGTAAGCTCATTCTTGTAATGGCCGAGAGTTGCTCCGAGCTGCCACTTGAAGTTCTTGCCGTTGACGAGGATGATGTTGGCTTTGGCTTCAAGTCCGGTGTTGCGGAGAGAACCGTCGTTGCACATGTAGCCTGCGAGTCCTGACATGTAGTTGATGGACTTGTAGGTGATGAGGTTGTCGGTGTTGGACACGTAGAAGTCTACTCCTGCCTGGATGCGGTCCTTGAGGAATGAGCCGCTGAGGCCTACGTTCCACTTGCGTGTTGTCTCCCACTGGATGGATGGGTTCTCGATGTTGGCCAGCTGGAGCGCGATGGCGTTTTTGAGGAAGGTGTAAGACTTGAAGTATGTGCGTGCGGCAGCGTAGTCGATGTTGTCGTTGCCTGACTCATCATAGCCTGCAGTGAGCTTGAGGTAGTTGATGCCCTTTGCCTTCTGCATCCACTTCTCGTTGGAGAGGACCCATCCAGCCTGGAGGCTGGGGAAGATGCCCCATCTTACTCCGAAGAGCTTGACACCGTCGTTAGCTTCGAGGCCGAAGCGTGAGGATGTCTCTGCAGAGAGTGTTCCTTCGAGGAAGTAGGTGTTCTTGACAGCCCAGCGTCCCTGGACGAAGTAGGCGAGGTTGTTCCATCCGTCTTGTGAACCGTCGACCTGTGGGAACTTGTTGGAGTTGCTCATGTTTGGCATCTTGTCGTTGCCGGTGTTGTATGAGCGCATGTAAGAGTCGGAGAAGCGGTTGCTGGTGAAGCGCATGCCTCCGAAGGCGCTTACGCCGTGCTTGCCGTAGTCGGCAGCCCAGTTGATGCGCAGTTCTTCGTGTACGGAAGTCTCCTTGGAGAAGAGTGACTTGACGACAGATGTGACGTCGCCGTAGCCTTCGTAGTTGAAGACTGGTATACCAGCCTCTGGGAGGTAGTACTTCTCGTTGGTGCGGTTGAGCTGGTAGGCGAAGCGGTTGGTGATGTTGAGATGCTTGTTTATCTCCCACTTTGGCATGACGTTGAGGTTGAACTGTGTCACCTCCTGTCTGTTCTTGTTTGCTCCGTCACCGTTCTTGAGAATCCAGTAAGGATTGGCGAGGGCGGTGTTGGTGCCGTAGGCTGAGGCATAGTCGAAGGGGTAGTTGCTGTCGTCGACGTATTTGCCTGCATATACGGAAGAGAGGTGGAGCTTGCCGTCGTCGCCTGTGTAGTAGCCGTACTTGGAGAGGAAGGGTGACTGCACGAGGCCGAGGACATTGGGTGAGGAGATGGTGCTGCTCTCATATTTCTCTGCCCATCCGTTGTCGCGGAGGTTGTATGACATCTTTGAGAAGGAGATGTCGAGCTGGGTGGAGAGATTCTTTATGAGTTGGATGTCGGTGTTGAAGCGGATGTTGAGGCGGTCGAAGCCGTTCTCCTTGGCTGTGGAGGCAGAGTTGCTGTAGCCGAGGGAGAGGTTGTACATCGCCACGTCGTCTCCTCCCTGCACGTTGACCTTGTAGTTCTGGGTGGCTGCTACCTGGTAGAGGTCATCGCTCCAGTTGGTCTCGTTGTGGTACATGGGGTACCAGTAGTAGTCGGGGTTGGCATTGAGGAAGGGGATGGATGTGGAGCCTGTGGTGTGCTCTGATCCGTACTTCGTCGTACCGATGAGGTCGCTGGTGTAGCTGCGGAACTGGCTTGCGTTCATCATCGGTGTGAGCGAAGGCTTGAGTTCGAAGCCTGCGTTAGCGCTGATGTTGATCTTTGTTGCCATGGAGTGGCCGCGCTTGGTGTTGATGATGACTACTCCGTTGCCTCCGCGTGCGCCGTAGATGGCTGTGGCGTTCTTGAGTACTTCGATGGTCTCAATGTCTTCGGGGTCGATGCCGGCGAGTACGTTGTTGAAGAAGCCGTCATGGATGCTTGTGCGGTCGAGCTGAGGGTCCATTATCATGCCGTCGAGGACGATGAGTGGCTGTGCGTTGATGTTGAGCGAGTTGAGACCGCGTATGAACATTGCTACGCCCTGTCCGCGCATGCCTGTGCGGTTAATGGCGTGGATATCGCCCGAGAGCTGTGTCTCCACTTCCTCATCGAGAGTGATGGCAGAGCTGTTGTTGAGTGTAGCCTTGCCTGTGGCAGTGATGGCGGTTGTGGGGCTGTATACGGCTGTGAACTTGCTGCTGTAGAGGTTGGCTGCTGGAGCTGAGCTGCCGTTGAAGCTGACCTGTGCAGGGTTGTACTCAGGCACTGTGACATAGAGTGAGTTGACGAAGACAGGCACAGAGAGTGTGTATTTGCCGTCTTCTCCTGTCATGACGGAGTAGCGCTCATTGCCGTATGCCTGTACCTTGGCACCGTCGATAGGTGTCTTGGTGGCAGCGTCGTAGACGTATCCGCTGACTTCTTTCATCTCGTATTTGGGGGCTGCAGCGGCTGCTCTTCTTGCTTTGGCTGGGATGCTGTCTGTTTCCTGAGCTATGACGGTTGTCGCTCCAGATAACATAACGATGCCTGTCGCTATTCGGAGAGTGTTGGCGATGCCCTGTCCTAATATGTTCTTATAATCTTTCATGTTGATGTTATTTTGGAGGTTTACCATTCTTTAGCTTTCATGATGATTGCGTTGACCCATATCTCGCGTGAGTAATAAGCCTTCTGCTTAGAGGTGAAGTTGCTCTTCAGCTGGATGGTCGGGTAGGCCTTGTCGAGTCCCCAGTATGCTACAGGGAATTCGAAGTCGCGGGCGATGAGGATGGTGTCGGTGTAGTTCATGGTGAGGTCGTCGTTTGCCACGGGCTTGCGGTTGACGAAGTCGTTGGTGTTGTAGATGCTCTTGCCTTCGGCGTCAACTGCGTCCTCGTTAGGATTTTTTAGTGCCTCATCTTTCTCGCGCTTGGCGTCAGTGTCGTAAGAGATGTAGGCGCGGAATTTGTTTTGGAGGTCATAGTCAGTGTTGTAACCGATGACGACATAGATGTCGTACTTGCATGAGAGCACGTTGTCAAGCTTGAAGTAGGCTCCAGGGTGAGCGGTGGCAGAGGTGTTGCTCATGACGAGGTAGTCATACTTGTATGTGCTGTCGCGGTGGGCGATGACTTCTCCTGTCTCTTCGTCAACCTTGTCGAGGGAAACGTTTTTGCTCCAGGCGAGGGCTGAAGGGTTACAGTTCTTGTCGGCAGACTCGAAGTAGCCGCGTGCGACGATGTCTTTGTCTGGCGCATAGTAGGATGATGGGAAGGCGAAGTTGTCGACGATGTAGGCATAACCGTTGCTCACCTCTATTGGATCAGCATTGCCGAAGAGGTCGGCGTAATTGTCTACGGCGAGTACCTCGTTGCGTGAGTCTACCCAGCTGAGTGTGCCTGTTTTCTTGAACTTTCGTCCGGCTGTTGGGCGGAGAGAGTCGATGCGTGCGTCAGCGTTGCGGATGTCGGCTATCGACGTGATAGGAATCTGCTCATACTGCCAGTTGGCATTGAAGGAGAGGTAGCGGCAGATGGCATCCTTGGCGGCGAAGTTAGTCATTGAGTCAATCTCAATCTGAGTGAACTTGGTTTCAGCGCCAGTGATGGTGGTGTCTTTGCCTTGCTCTGTCTGTGTGTTGACATCCTGCTTGTATGAGAGTTTGTACTTGAAATAGTTCTTGGTCTTGTCGAGTGTGTTCTTCCAAGCGTCATTGTTTGGGATAATCATCACGTAGTTGGAGTCCTCGCGCTCAAGGAATGCGCCCATGTAGTAGCGAGTGTAGTCGTTGGTGATATAGGTGACGGAGTCAACCCATGTTATTTCGCCATTGACGGTGGGACCCTGTGTGGAGGCGAACTCGTCAAACTGCTTCTTCTCGAAGCTCTTGATGAAGGAGCTGATGGAGTCGAGATCCGGACGAGATTTGAGGAACTCGTAGAGGTTGGGCTGATAGGGCAGTGGACCTTCGGTGATGTGGAGCACACCGTTGGTAGAGGCTATGTTGGGGTGTGTCATGAGCATACCCTTGATAGTCTTCTTGTCGTAGTTGAGCCAAGCCGACTTGTCGTTGAAAAGCTGTACCTTGACAGAGTCGGTGGAGTTGATTATCATGGAGTAGCGAGTCATGCTGTTGCGGATGAGCTCTTTCTCCACCTTGTAGATGCTGTCGCGCTCTCCTGTGTTGAGGAGGCCTTTGTAGTACTCGTAGTTGAAGCTTCCGTTGGTTGGTGCCCAGATGGTGTATGTGGCATTGCCGCTGAGCACGTCGGCATATGTCTGCGGAGTGGTCTTGTCTTCGCTCTGAGAGTAGTAGACGCTCTGCAGGATGTCCTTGTATTGGCTGAGTTCGGGCTTGGAGCTTATGTTGTCCCAGAGGGATACCTTGCCTGCACCGTCGGGCGTGATGTCTACGATGTCGAAATGGTCGTCAGAGCATGCGGTGAAGCAGGCAGAGATGGCGGCGGCTGCAAGTGAGCCGCCCAACCATTTGTATATTCTGTTGTTGTTCATGTTTGTCGATGATTAAAGTTCGTTGATCTGAAGACACTTCCACAGGGAGTGAGGTCTGTAGGCGTTATGGTCTCAGTCCGTGTGGGGGAATGTTTCGTTGTGTGTGTTGAAACTTGCCTTGTTTCACGGGGTGAGATCTGTAGGCGTGCGAGTCTCGGTACGTGTGGGGAAGTGTCTTTGTGTAGTTTGATTACCACTTGTCCTCTGCTACATCGCCTGCATAGACGGACTTTGGAACCATTTCGAGATAGTCGTAGAAGAATTCGAAGTTCTTACCTGCGAGGGCTGACTTGAAGCGTATGTAGTAGGTCTTGCCTGCTTCGAGCTGGCCTGTGTAGATGACCTTGCGGAGACAGAGTGTACCGTCGCGTCCTGTGTTTCCGCCGCCGAGCTGGATATACTTAGGACCCTTCATGAAGCCGAGGTTGCGCATAGACTTGTCGTTCTCGTTGATGGCATCCTCGCTACCGAGGCTTGCGTCGCTCACCCATCCTGTGGCAGAGGCAGCACAGCCAGAGCTTTCGCGGAGGTCGAGCGGAATGCCGATGGCAGGCAGGTTGTTGGGGTTGGTGCCGATGTATACCTGTGCCATACCGCGGTTGTTGTTGGAGTTGATGCCGTAGCGTATCTCATAGGTGCCGGTGTAGGGCACTGGGGGAAGCTTCATGGTGAAGTCAAACTGTCCGTTGATGTTGAACTCGTCTATCTGGTAGTTCATCCACGAACCGATACCTCCGCTATAATTTACGTTTGGCAGATACACGAACTCTGTTTCCTTGGTCATGTCAACAACATTGGTGAGGTAGCCCGTAGGGAGAATCCACCCGTCCTGTCCGCATCCAGCCTTGGAGTCGCGGTTTTGTCTGATATTGTTGGTCTGGAACTCTGGGAAGAGAGAAGTGATGTCGTAGCGCATGCGCTCGTTGAGCACCTTGAAAGGCACGTCTCTGTTCCACACGAGGATGCCGTCTACGGGGAAGTAGTATCCGTTGCGTGCGTTGTTGACATAGGTCTTGTTTGACGGGAGAACCTGTATGCCGAGGTTTTCTGTCATCAGAGATGTGCGCTCCTTGTAGGTTGTCTGGTTGTAGATTGAGACACGGTTGAGGCGCTTCTGACCGCGCATGCCTGTCACCTTGACTGGGCGGCGGTATTTGCCCATTGTCTCCCAGTATTCCCACACGTTGACGAAGAACTGTCCTGGTGTGCGGTTTTTCATAGTGGCGGCATCGCATCCGTACTCGTTGGCGAAGGTCACGAGCTTATCGAAAGTGAGTTGCTCGGGCAGGAGGTGGTAGCTGACAAACTGGTTGATGGCGTTGACCTCATCGGTGTAGTCATCGCCCCAGCTTGGCTCAGTGTTGCCGCTGGTGTCGTCGTTGTAGTAAGCGTTTTCCTTGAGCCATGCCTTGAGGCTCTCCACGTCTGTGATGCCGTTGGCTTCAAAGACTGAGTCTGTCTCTACGAAGATGGTGTAGCCGTTGTAGCGCTTTTCTGGGTACTTGGTCTTGAAGCGTCCGCTGTACTCTGTGCCGCGGATGTCTTCATTGTCCTCAGCCCACTGCTTGTCCTCATAGTCCTGGAGCTTGGTGTCCCAGCCTGTTATGGTGAGGAGTTCGCCGAAGAGGCGTGTGTTCTCGCAGTTGATGACGAGGTCTGCCACAGAGGCATTGGATGGTGAGAGCACCTTGTCAATGGCATGGATATATCCGTTCTCCACCTCAATGTCGCTCTCTACGATGCGCGAGTTGAGGTTGACATAGACCAGCTTGTTGTTGTTCGAGTCGTTGGCGAAGGAGATGTCGATATAGCGGTTGTTCATGTTCGTCTTGCCGAGGGTGGCATCGAAAGTGGTGGAGGCGTATGCCTCGTCGTCACCGTTTTCGATGATGGAGTTGAAGACGATGGCTTCTGCCACCGAGTCGCTAATCTGCTCAAGCTGGTTGCTTTCCAACTGACCGATGGTAACGAGGGAGTCGAGGTATGACTGTATGGCCTCGTTTGTCGGGGCGAAGCATGTATAGTTGCCGCGAGCTGAGAGCAGTTCCTGCATGGTGGATTCGGAGCGCTTGCTCGGGTGCACCTTGCCGAGGATGTAGAGGTAGCTGCTGAAGGCGTCGGGATTGTTGACAAAGTGGTCTGTCATCATCTCGCCAGTGAAGGTGTAGAGGTTGGACTCGTCAATTTTCTCCGTACATGAGTTCAGCGCGACCATGGCACTGGATGCTGCCAGCAGTCCTGCGCCACAATAATGATATATTCTGTTGATGAGTTTCATTGTTCTGTTGTTTTGTTATGACCGATAATGTTGTTTAAGGCAGTAGCCTTTTGGCTGTTTATTGGCCATCGTTGCGTGATGATGTCTCATTTGATTCCCATACTCCGTTCTGGTAGAGCCAATTGTTGTTGATGAGCTCGTCCTTGAATATTGGAGAGTAGAGCGACTGTATGTCAGCGAGCTTTGCCTTGATGGCATTGCTGTTTGAATACTTGCGAGTGAGGAAGGCGAGCATCTCTGATGTGCCGCCGTGGCGGAGAGCATAGCGCACAAGGTCGTACCATCTCTTGCCCTCGCCTACGAACTCTCGCTGTCTCTCTGTGAGAATCAGTCCTTCCAGTTCATCAGTGGTTGTGAAGAGAGCCATCTTGAGGCTGTCGTCCTTTGCATTAGTGTTGTTGGGCGAGTAAGCGTAAGGGTTGGAGCGCTTGAAGACTTCTCTGACGTAGCTGAAGGCTTCCTCCATCTTCTTGTCGTTTTCGGCTTCCTCCTTATATCGCTGCACGAGGGCTTCTGCCTTCATGAGGAATATCTCTGACATGCGGTAGACGATGAAGTTGGCGTCGCGGTTGGAGTTAGAGCGCATGGTGCTGGTCACCTTTATGGCTGTGCTGCTGTTGTCTGTCAGATATAGAGAGGTGGTACCGACTTTCTGCGTGACCATTCTGTTGATGTACTTTCCGATGTTGAAGTCAGTCTGGCCCACTTTCTCAAACTGGAGAGTTTCCCAGCGGCGCATGTCGGTCTTGGTATAGAGAGATGCAGGGTTGGCTGAGTTGGGGCTCTGCTCTATGTTCTCGAAGAGAGGCTTGGCACCTGTGAGCGAACCTACCTTGGAGTCTTTGATGTTCCAGAAGTAGTCGGTAATCATTGAGTTGGAGTAGGTGATACCGTCCACCTGGAGCTCGAAGATGGCCTCGTCTGAGTTGCCCATGCCGAAGATGGAGTAGTAGGCTTCGTAAGACCTTGCGAAGATGCTGTTGTTGCTTGGGTCGTTGTTCTCGAGCAGGTCTGAGTTCTCTACTTCGATTTCCAGTCCGCCTGGGTTGAGGCCGTTCTTGTTGGCATAGTCTATCTTCTCCTGCTTGGCCATGTCGATGATGCGGTCACAGTATTCGATACACTTTTCGTAGTCAGCATTGGCATCTGTAGTGTATGTCTCCTGACGGTTGACGAGATCTTCTACAGATGTAGGTCCAGCGTAGCTTGATCTTACGCTTATCTTGCTGAAGGGCTGGTTGCCGCCTGCCTTGTATGATGCTCTCCAGAGATATACGTCGGCGAGGAGGGCATAGACAGCCTTGCGAGTGATGCGTCCCTTGTTGTCAACAGTGTTGCCATAGTCCACCATGGCCTGGTCCTTGACTTCTTCGAGGTCGGCAATGATGTTGTCGAGCACTTCAAGCTGTGTGGACTGTGGAGCCTTGAGTTCCTGAGAGTCGTTGTTGTAGTCAACGGTGATGTATGGTATCTCGCCGAAGGTGCGCACGAGGTAGAAGTGGCAGAGAGCGCGGAGAGTGATTATCTCAGCGCGAATAGGTGTCCACTCGCCTTCAGAGAAGCTCTCGTCGTTGGCCACAACTTCTGGACCATGTGCAAGAATCTTGTTGCAGTAGTTGATGGCATTGTACATAGGTGTCCATGCAAAGCCGCGATATGTCTCTAAGAGGTTTGCGTTCATTATTTGTGCTGTCTCGCTGGTTGCACCGATGGTGCTTGAACGCTCGAAGTTGTCCGACCTCACTTCGCCCCAGTAGATGTACTTGCTGAGCATGTCATTGTCGACCATGCGCTTGTAGCATGCGAAGACGGCGCTGTTCAGGTCGTTGCGGTCCTGCCAGAAGTCTTCCTCCACGATGGATGATGAAGGGGTGATGGTCAGGAAGTCGTCACATGAGGTGAGTCCTGTGCCTACGCCCGCTGCCAAGAGTCCGCAGAGTGCTATGTTTGTTATATGATGTCTCATTGTTTGTCTTTTATTAGTGTTTAATATATATGTACGCGCATACATTATTATATATTAGCAAACTGCTCTTGTCATCAGAAGCCGAGGTTGATACCTACGGTGAATGACTTGGCGCGTGGTGTCTTGGAGTGGTCGTAGCATACGCCCCATGCTCCGTATGATACCTCTGGGTCTACTCCTGTGTACTTAGTCAGGCAGAAGAGGTTCTGTGCTGACGCGTTGAAGCGGAGAGAAGAGATGCCGAGGTCTTTGCATACCTTGTTGCTGAGGCTATAGCTGAGCTGCATGTACTGTAGACGGAGGTAGTCACCCTTCTCCACGTAGCGGTCGCTGCCGAGTGCGTTGTATGAGGCTCCTATCTTAGCGTTCATGGCGCGAGGAATATCTGTCACGTCGCCGTTCTTTCTCCATCTCCATGCCACAGCCTTTGACTGGTTGATGTTGGAGCGCATAGACTCGTTGTTGAGGCGTGCCATGTTGACAATCTTGTTGCCCATGCGGAAGTTGAAGGAGAGCTTGAGCGACCACTGGCCATAGTTGAAGTCGAAGCCGAAACCACCGTTGAGCTTAGGGTTGGAGTTGCCGAGATAGACGATGTCGAGCTCGTTGATCTGTCCGTCGTGGTTGACATCCTCATACATGGCGTCGCCGCCCTTGAACTCGTAGTTGACTCCGCCGTAGTTGAAGTACATGTGGAGTGGGTTGCCCTTGGCGTCGAAGAGAATGTTGCCTTCTGCATCGCGTGCTACAGGCACTGTGGCGTTCTGTCCGCGCTCTGCGGCTGCGGCAGCTGTGTTGTCGCCATAAGTGTTGCGAGACTCATCGGTGTAGCCGTTGTGCTCATAGTCGTAGGCGTAAACGCCCTTGTAGCGGAATCCGTAGATGGAGCCTACAGCATTGCCTATCTGGATGCGCTGGAGGTATGTGGCGTTCTTGTATTCGTAGTCCTTGTTCATGCTCTCAAGCACAGTGTCATCCATCTTTGTGATGGTGTTGATGTTCTGTGCGATGTTGAAGTTCATGCGCATAGAGAACTTGCCTACCTTGGCGAACTTGCCAGTGTTGAGGAAGAGTTCCCAACCTCGGTTGCGGAGGCTGCCGACGTTCTTCCATGCCAATGAGCTGTAACCAGTAGACTGTGGTATGCCGACTCCGCCCATGAGGAGGTCGTCAGTCACCTTGTTGTAGTAGTTGAAGTCAAACTGGAGGAGGTCGTCGAAGAGGTTGAGGTTAGCACCGAGGTTCCATGACTCTACTATCTCCCAGCGGATGTCGGTCAGACGGAGGTTGTCTGGGCTGATGGCAGAGTGGGTGTTGCTGCCTGAGCCGTATACGCCGTAGCTGCTGTACTTGTTGTACATCAGGTATTCTGATCCAGGCTCGCGTCCTGACCTACCCCATGATGGGCGGAAAGATAGCATGGAGACTATCTTGCCGAGGTGGAGCTTCTCAAAGAATGGTTCCTGGTTGATGTTCCAGCGGAGAGAGATACCAGGGAATGTTCCCCACTTGCGTCCTGCGCCGAACTTTGTTGAGCCGTCTCGTCTCACAGTGGCGTCGAAGGAGTAGCGTCCGTCGAAGAAGGCGAGGTGCATGCTGCCGAGCATGGAAGCTCTGCGCCACTCGCTGGTGCCTGAAGTGGATGATGTGCGGTAGGCGTTTGCCACAGATGACTCGATGCCTGTGGGCAGACCATTCTGAGCGAGGTACTGGCTTGTGCCGTTACCTGTAGTGAACTCAAACTGGAGCATAGTGGAAAGATTCACCCAGTCAACGTTGAATTTAGGTATGAAGATGAGTTTCTCGCGGTTGGTGAAGGCGAGAGACTTGTATTCGCTGTTGGTTGTGGAGTTCACACCGTTCATCCATGAGTCGGTAGTAAGCGTGCTTGGGAGGTAAGTGTTGACTGACTCGTTGTAGATGTCCATGTATACCTCAGCGTTGAGGTTGAGCTGGTGTGCTTCCTCGTCCTTAGAGAGGAGCTTGTAGCGGAGGTTGAACTGCGGTGTGATGCGGTATGTGGACTGCTTGTTGAAGGCCTGGTTGGCTATGGCAACAGGGTTGCCCACACCCTTCATGTCTGAGAGGTAGTTGGACGAGTAGTAGTTGTTGCCGCCGCCACCGTTGGTAGGGTTGGTTGGCAACATCTTGTAGTAGTCGCCTGTGAGCTGTCCGTTCTGGTCATACTCGTATACCGACATGTTTGGCATGGCGTTGTAAGCCTTGCCGAGGATGCTTGTTGTTGAGCCGCCGTCCCAGTTGCGCTGGTTGTCGGTATAGGTCAGACCGAAGTTGGTAGAGAAGCGGATGCGGTCAGACACGTCGTAGTCGAGCACGATGCGTGTGGAGAAACGGTCGAGCTGCTGCTTGATGATGGTACCTGTCTCGTGGTCGTAACCGCCTGAGATGCGGAATGTAGCCTTCTCACCACCACCCGAGAGAGTGACGTAGTAGTTGTGGGTCTGTCCGAACTGGTTCACCTCGTCTACCCAGTCTGTGTTTTTGTTGAAGTTGTAGTACTGCACAGGGTATGACTGGTCGTAGTTGAGCTCCACCATGTTGGAAGAGGCTGTGTTCTGCTTAGGATTGAAGTAAGCCTCCTTGAGCATCATGGTGTAGCCGTCGCCGTCGAGCATGTTGAGGCCGCTTGGTGCCCACTTGCCTGTGAAGCGGTAGCTGAAGTTTATCTTTGTCTTGCCGCGCGTACCACGGCGAGTAGTGATTTCGAGCACACCGTTTGCACCCTTAGAACCCCAGATGGCTGTTGCTGCCGCGTCCTTCAACACCTTGATTTCCTTGATGTCCTCAGGGTTGACAGAGAGGAGGGTGGCAAACTGCTCCTCGTTGTCGAGGTCGTTGAAGTCTACCTGAGACACATCGTCTGGAGTGTCGAAGATGTTGCCGTCGACGACGATGAGAGGCTCAGCCGAACCGTTGATGGTGCTGACACCGCGCATACGCATGGATGTACCAGAACCGAGGTTACCAGAGTTAGAGATGATGTCGAGACCGGCAATCTTACCCTGGAGAGCTTCGTCGGCAGAGGCGAAGGAGAGACCTTCCACGTCGTCCATGCTCATGGTCTGAGTAGCGACGGAGATTTCCTTGAGAGGTATGGTCAGACCATTGCTCTGCACAACCTTCTTGGCCTTGATGACAACTTCCTGGAGCTGTGTGTTCTCCTGGAGCTTGATGTTGAACTTGGTTGTTGTGCCGATGACCTGGCTCCATGTCTTGTAACCGATATAGCTGATGACGAGCTTGTTCTTAGGGTTCTTGATGACCATGGAGAAGTTACCGTTGATGTCTGTCACGCAGGCTTCGACGATACGGTTTTCTTTGTCTCGCTCGACGACGTTAGCCATCATGATGCCGCCCATGTCGTCATAGACAGTACCCGTGATGCGTCGAGACTGTGCCATTGCTGCACTTACACAGAAGAACAGCACGAGTGTCGTGAGGATAAATCTAATCTTATTCATAAAATGTATGTTCTATGTAAGTTGCTTTATTTGATGAGTCTATATTGTCTGAGATACTTCTTCATTGCCTTGGAGTTAGCCCAGTCGCTGTCGTAGCGTCCGCCTGTGAGAGGCTTGTAGTTCAGCACACCGTCGATGCCGTGGATGACAGCAGATGAGCTTGACTTTATCTTGTTGTCTATAGCTTTGTCTTTGCCGTCAGTTATGTAGTCGCGGATGACGATGTTCTTGTCTGCTGTTATGTGGCGTGTGTGACCAGCGTTGTCTGTTACAGAGAGGTTGCCGTTGCCCTCGCTTGCCACGCGTAGCTTGCAGTATACGCCTGTCTCAGCGTCGATGGTAGCTGTCTCGTATGGGCTGCTGTTGCGTGGAGAGACGTCAGCATAGACTGAGTTGTCCTGGAAGTGGTACTTCACGAAGTTGACGATAGCTGTGGCCATGGTGGTTGCTATGCTGTCGCGATAGATTTCCTGCTCTTCTGTAAGTTCTGTCTTCTGGTCGTCTTCGAGGTCAAGCTCGAGGTAGTCTCTTAGGTCTTGCCATGTTGGCAGTCCTGCTGCGTAGGCTTCTTGCATGGCCTCGTTCGTTGGCACGTAGATGGTGTAGCGGTAGTTGTTGAAGAAGCGGACGTTGGTAGCTTTGTTTTCAAGCTTGCCTGTAGTGCGGTCGTAGCAAGGCAGACCCTTGTTGTCCACAAAGATTTGATACTTGTTCTGATCTACAGTTGATGAGATTTTTATCTCGTTGAGCACATCGAGGTCAGTCTGGCAGAGGTTGAAGAACTCCGAGAAGTTAGGATTGCTGTACATGGCAGAGTAAGCCGACTCGATGGTAGGAGTGACAGGCTGGTCTATCATGTAGGCGAAACCGTTACCGTAGCCGTTGGTCTGGGCAGACTTGTCGTCGAAGCCGATGACAGTGCGCTTTGCGCCGTCGGTGAGTTCCCATCCGCCCTTCACGATCATGCCGCCAGTGCGCTGCTCTGCGTTCTCTGTGTAGATGACGGCACCATTCTTGGTGATGAAGTAGTGCTGCGCACATTCCACACCTGTCTCTGTCTCGTCAAATCCGCCATTCTCCCTGTTGTCCTCGTGGATGATGGTGTGAGTCTCGAGCATGTCCTTCAGACGGTTGCCGAAACATGCCTCGCTGACTGTCTCTGTTGATACGAGGTCGCCGACATAGCCTGTCTTGGTTGTGAAGTCGTAGTGGTATTTGTAAGATGAAACCTTTGGCTTCTTTGTCTTCTCGTCCCATGTGTAGTTATAAGCGCGAGCTACGACAGAAGAACCTTCTGTCTCAGTTATACTATAGAATGAGAGAGGGTCGACATACCAGAAGTTGTCGTCTCTTGGCACGAAGAAGGAGAAGCGTGAGCTCATGGCGAGCAGATAGGCATAGTAGTTAGATGGCACGCCACCGAGAGTGGCAGCCTCTATGGCCCAGTTGAAGATGCGCTTGTCTGTCTCCACGTATGCAGGTGCTGACACGGCAGCATACTCAGCAGGAGTGGTCACCTCGTCCATGAGGTAGATGGCTCCGTTGTTGGCGAGGAGCACATCGAGAATCTTATCTCTGTGGTAGTCGTCTGTCTCGTCGAACATAGCGTCCTGAGCTGAGTTCTTGATCGATTCGAACTTGCTTGGCACGCTGCTTGTGAACGATTCCTTCATGAGGTTGTTGAGCAAGGCGCGTATTGTAGTGCGTGGTATCTGGTCTATGGCCTGATAGATGAGTTCGAGGTCTGTTGTTTCCTCTGTTATCTGTTCAAGGAGCTCGGGAGCGTATGCCTTGACAAGGAAGCGTCCGCCGCCTTGGGCGCTGAAGAAGTATTCCTTGAGCTTCTCGTCAGTAGGGCAGAAGATGGCAGCCATGTCCTTCTGCACGTCTGTCTTGTCGGGGAAGTATGTGTTCCATCCTGGGTCGAAGGGGAGAGGCTTGTTGGAGTTCTCGTCAAAGACCTTGTTTCCAGTAGGGTTGCCGAGAGGGTCGGTGCCAGCGTCGGAGTAGAGTGTTGAACCACCCTGGCTGCGAGTGGAGAAATACCTCTTCTGGAAGACAGAGTCGACGTCGTTGCCATAGATGAGGCGGTAGCGGTCTGTAAGCGTCTGATTGTAGAAGGGAGCTGAGAAGCGGTCGAGCATGTGGCTGAATATCTGCGTGTTCTCGTTAGTGCGCAGCACTTCAGCCATGTTCTGCGGGAAGAGCAGCACACGGTCGAGCTGGTTGACATATCCGTTCTTGCAGGTGATGTCCTGCTTTACAATCTTGCTGTCGTAGATGAAAGCATCGTTCTTGTCGCGTGTGCGTCCTGCCAGGATGGCGAAGTCTTCGTCTGTTATCTTGGCTGCAGACATCTGTGTGGCGAGGAAGTGGGTCATCATAGGTGTTGTGGCGTCGGTGGCCAGATAGATGCCCTTCTCGTCATTGCGGAAACGAGCCCAATAGTCTTGGTCGTCAGCGTTGTAGCTGTGGGGAATGTCTTTGGAGAAAAGGTGGGAGATGGAGTCAGTGACGTCAGATGCTGTCTCGCGTCTGAGAGCCTCGCCTCTCTTTGGGATGTCGTTGTCGCCGCTACCTGCTGGTGAGCTTGACATCATCTCAAGGAGGTAAGCATTGTTGATCATGGCAGAGTTCAAAAGGAGCTTCTTCTGCGACTTTGTCAGTTCTTTGTAGCTGTGCACTCCCCAAGGATTGTCCTTGTAGAACTCGGTGAAGGCATCGTCGTCCGCCACGAAGAGCGTCTTGGAGCCTGTACGTGCTAACACTTCTTTGTACTCAAGGTCGTCGATGAGATTGACAAAGTTAGTGTAACGGCCTGATTCGCTGAGATACTCATAGATGCTTGACCCTACGGGGTCATTGTCGTCAAGGGTGTAGTCATCCTTGCATGAGTGGAACGAACAGCTCAGTGCCAGCAGGAAGAATGCTTGCGATGCATATTTCCCTAATTTACAATAGCGTTTGTTCATAAAGTTAAGTAAAGTATTAATGTTGTTTTCATTATTGTCGGTGAAGGTGTGCGAATGCTTTACATGTGCTGTACAAGATTGTTTTCTGTCTGTGTTGACCACACGCTTAGGTCTGTGCTCATGGATGCTTCGCTATGTACTTTGGGGTCACCAGTACTTTGTGGCAATATGTGCAGGTGTATTCACGGCTTCTTGGTTAGGATTAGTTAGTCGTTTTCAATACAACGTCGCATAAGTCTTCTAATACGTTGCAAATATAGTTGTTTTTTATAATATATAAACGATTAATGAGGAAATCCAACCGTGTTTAACTTATTTTAACTAACAAATGGTTGGTTTTGCCATTATAAGCGGCATAATAAGAGAGTTGTTTTGAAGGGTAAGCAAGTGATAAGTAGGTGTGCAAAACTTTATGTCACATACTGGTTATGCATCACTAATCAATACAATCATATTGCACACCTACTTATTGTCTTCCGAATCATGCCGTACCTTAAACACATGACTTT
>JAEDNQ010000194.1 GCA_016302435.1 Bacteroidaceae bacterium | reverse complement strand
TACCCTTTAATTCGCATAACTGTGCAGGCCTGTGAAGAGGTAGTTGCATCCGAAATATGTCATCAGCACGCTCAGGAAGGCGAGGCGCAGATATGCCTTCATGTGTCGGGGATTGGCAAACCACGGCAGGATGGCTTGGAGAAGAGGGAACATGTATACCAGGAACGTCACCAATGCCCATGTCTCCTTAGGGTCCCACTGCCAGTAGGATCCCCAGGCCGTCTTGGCCCAGATGGATCCGAGGATGATGCCAGTGGCGAGGAGCAGTTCGGCGGCGAGGAGCATGCGGCGGTCGGGACGGAAGAGGAGGAGGGCGAACAGGCTGTAGGAGAGCATGATGGTGGTGACGTGGGAGGAGAGCCACGGACTGTCGAGGGCTGGAGTGATGGCTGTTATCTGCGGATTGAGCGAGCAGAGGTGGGACACAAGCAGCGAAGAGCCAGCCACAAGCTGGGAGGCTATGCGGTAGGAGGGCAAGAAGCATGAGGCGAGGAGAGCTGCAAGGGCTATGACCTGGAGGGTCTCGTAGGTGGACGTGAGGGGACAGTGACCTGATACGTACCAGCGGAGCAGGAGGGAGAGCAGCAGCACGGTGGTCAACAATGCCTGCGCGGCGACAAAGATGCCTCTGAAGCGGCACTCGGCGCGGCGGCCTTTGAGGGCGAAGGAGAGGATGGCAAGGAAGAAGCAGGCGGAGAAGAGTATGGGCTGCCAGGGAACGGTGTTGTAGATTATCTCTGCCTCTATCTTTGCTGGTGAGAGCCTGTGGCTGTCGGAGGAAAGGGGAGTGTAGAGCTGTCCCTTGGTCAGGAGCACCACTGTCGTCAGCTTGTCTTCGATGTCGAGGTGCTTGCCTTCCTTGAGCAGGTAATGCCCCTTGGAGTCGAAGAAGTCGGCGAAGCATGCCATGTTGCCCTCGATGCCCAGCTGGTGCCGCACATCGGCATCCTTCACCCGTATCATGTCCACGTCTTTCCAGTCTTCAGGGTAAAGGCTCCAGGAGAGCAGCACCTGTTCGGCTGTCAATGAGCGGAAGGAGGTCTTGCCTGTCAATTTGCGCACGAAGTCGAGTGCCGGTGTGTTGAGAGGGCATGTGCGCCCGTTGTATTCCACTTGCGCCCTCTTCATCTCCTCTGCCTGTGAGCGTTCCACTGTCTTTATCTCCGCAGCAGAGGATAGAGACGGCAGGAATAAAAGTTCGAGAAGGATGACGGCGAGTGTTTTTATAAAGTGTTTGAATGTTTGCATGGGGGGGGATGGTGTAATACATGGATGCGCACCTGTATAGTGCGTGTCAGGCTTACTTTGCACCTGCATTTATCCACGACTTGATGATGTCGATGAAGGCCTGTTGGGGTGCGTCGGTGAAGAGCCCAGTGTGGGCATAGTGCGAACCGACGTTCTCGTCTGTGATGATGCGGTAGAGGTAGCTGCTGTCGGCATCGCCTGGCTTCACGCGCAGTGTTGACGGTGACTTGACCGATGGGACATTGACGATGTTGGCGTATGCCACGTTGGCTGAGAGGCTGAGGCCTGAGGCTGGAGACGAACCGCTGTGGCAGCGTGAGCAGTTGTTGTCTTGGAAGACGAAGCGGTTGATGCTGGCGAACATGGAGGCTTCTATGTCTCCTCCGTCGATGGCGATGGTGTCTCCCTCAGCTATGTCGGCAGGGAGCTCAAAAGAGGCTATGGTCGCTATGCGCTTGCGCAGGGGGGAGAGAAGGGCTACCTCCACTGTCGATGTGCCTGTGCCTACGCCTGTGAGCAGGATGGTGTCGCGGTCTCCGTCGTCGTCGGTGTCGTGCAGCGTCTTCACCGTCTCCGCATATTCGCTCTCGGGAGCAAAGCAGGCTAAGGCTACCGAGTACTGTCCGCTCCAGGAATTCAGTCCCTTGATGTTGGCACAGAAGCGGAGGGTGTAGGTGTCGGACTCCTGTGTGGGCTTGTGGTATTCTTCTACTGCTCCGTCATCGCATGAGCATGCCAAGGACAGGGAAATGAGCAGTGAGAGCACGGTTGTCGCCCTTCTGATGTGAGCGTTAAGATGTGTCATATTGTCGGACTCTATGTGTGTTAGTTCGGACTTTATCTGAGTGTATGTCAGAATGTGTATTGGAGCATGAGGGTGGCAGAGTGGGTCGTCAGTCCAAGGTCGTCGTTGTCGCGGTCGAGCTGTGTGGCGTGGCCTGTGCGTCCCGTGTACTGGTACATAGCGGAAAGTTTGAGGCCTGTGCCCTTGATGAAATAGTTGACGCCTACGGCTGGCATGTTGAGCATACCGTCTTTGCCTGTGCCGTTGCGGTCGAGCAGGTCGTAGCGCAGGGCGAGCTGAGTCTGTGGCGTGACGAAGTAGCCGCCTTGAATGTAACCTCCGAGGTAATGGAAGGTGTCGTCAATCTTCTGGCGGTCGGTGAAGCCCACGTGCATGTAGTACATCTCTGCTCCGAGGTAGAGGCGATGGTGGAGCCATGAGGCTTCGACTCCTATGCGTGTGTCATTGGTGCTTTCGCTCTCGCTCTCCACGTTGATGTTGGCTGAGAGGGCGAGCAAGAGCCTGTCTTCGTTAAGCAGTCGGGGGTTGCCTTGTGAGGATGGCATCTTGCCCATGGGCTCCCATGTGAAGCGTGTGGCATAGAGGAGTGAAGGAATGTGCCAGTCGTCGGATAGGGTCTTTGTGGCTGTGTTGACGTTGGAGCCTGTTCCGTTGAAGATACCTGCTTCATAGCCGAACCACTTGCCTATGCTGCCGTGGGCCATCACGCCGAGGTCGAAACCTGTGCCTATGCGTGGTGTGACAGCGTTGAGTACATGGGGCATGATGGTGGTGGCGGTGAGGGACGTGGGGAGCTGGGGAAGAAGTGACTCGCCCAATGTTGTCAGATAAGCATGGCTGAAGGGTGTCTTGAACTTTCCTACCTTGACGGCCAGCGCATTAGATGCCTTCACGTCAAACCATGCCTGCTGGAGAAGTTCACCGCCCGATTTGGAGGCATTGATGGAGAGGTTGTAGGTGACGATTTTGTAGGCTTTGCCTGTGAAGCCGAGGACGGCGTAGGGTATGGCGAAACCAGAGTTTGCCACGTTGTCTTGGTTGTATGCCTTGTCGAGCCCCTCGTCATCGTAGTAGTTGAATGAGGCTGATGTCTGAAGCATGAGGTAGGGTTTGAAGGAAAAGTTGCCATCGTTGCTCTCTATCTGAAACATGCGGTCGGAGCCGATAGTGACCACTCCATTTTCTGAGTCTAAAGAAGTGGATGTCTGTGCTTGTGCCGTGGCGGCAAGAGTCATGGCGATGGAAAGGATGATTGATTTCATGAGTGGTGTATATTTTAAGAGAATGTATAGTTTGTTGTTTTCAGTATTTATATGTGGAAGTGTTGTCAT
>JAEDNQ010000193.1 GCA_016302435.1 Bacteroidaceae bacterium | reverse complement strand
CCGTTCGCCGCTTCCCCCTGCTGCTCCGTTCGGTATCTCGGGCTTCCCAAGCCCGCCCCTGTTTTCCACCCTTCATTCCCCATTCTCCATCATGAACACACCATTTCTCAAGCTCGTAGCCGACGACCTCTACACCAAGCTCAACGGCAACTTTCAAGATACCACCATCATCTTCCCCAACAAGCGCGCCTCCCTCTTCTTCAACCAATACCTCTGGGAGAACGCCAAGGGGAAGACCATCTGGACACCCGAATACACCACCATCAGCGAACTTTTCTCCACTCTTTCTCACCACATCATCGCTGACCCCATATATCTCGTCGTCACCCTCTACGAGACATACATCCAACATGTCAAGACTGACAAGACCCTCGATCAGCTCTACCCCCTCATGGAGATGATGCTAAGCGACTTTCAGGACATCGACAACAACATGGTCGACCCAGACAAACTCTTTGTCAACATCGCCGACCTCAAAGAGCTCACCGACTTCTCCTTCCTCGACGACGCACAGCGACAAGCCATCGAACACTTCTTCGGACACGTCATCACCCCCTCCGCCGACACGGACAGCGCATCCATACTGAAGACACGCTTCATGAGCCTATGGAATAATCTCATACCCATCTACAACCATTTTAGAGAGACACTGCTCCACCCCTCCAACGGCATACCACTCCTCTACGAAGGCATGCTGAAGAGACTCGTCATCAACGATCTCAATTCCAACGACACAGCTGCCATTCATGCCATGGACAGCAAACTCACCTCTCACACATACGCCATGGTGGGTTTCAACATCCTCAACAAGACAGAGATAGCCCTGTTCAAGTATCTCAAAGAAAACCGTGACTCACTCTTTTACTGGGACTACGACGAGACATACACATACAAGGGGCAGCAAACACGCATGGCAAGCAAATACGAGGCAGGACAATTCATCATGGAAAATATCCGACAACTCGGCAATGCCTTTGGCAGCAGCGAATATCGCCAACAAGGCATATTCTCCAACATGCAAAAGCCAAAGAAAATAACCTTCATACAGTCTCCTACCAATGATGCGCAAGCACGCTATGTCCACACATGGCTCCAGACACATGCGTCACCCACCATGCAGCCCAAAGAAGCAGCCATCATCCTCTGCGACGAAAATCTGCTCCAGCCTGTCCTCCACAGCATACCTTCATCACCATTCTCAACCTCAAACACCACTTCAGCAGCAGCTGTCACGACCTCCTCTCCGTCCGACACACTCCCAGTCAATGTGACCATGGGCTACCCCCTCACGTCCACACCCGTCTTTACCCTCATACAAGTTCTGCTCGAACTTCAGATTCACGGCACAACTCCTTCAGGAGCATGGCGATACAAACAAGTGGCAGCCATACTCAAACACCCCTTCATACAACAGCTTGCCTCCGAACAGAGCCATGCCATCCTGAAGCACCTCACCGATGCCAACATCGTCTACCCCAACTCAGAGCACTTCACTGAGAGCAATGAGCTCACATCCATCTTCCGCCACGTCAGCGGACGCCACCTGCTGCCATACCTCATCAACACCATCACTCTCGTCAGCAGCCTATACCAAAATGCAGACACCAACCTCCTTGACTTCACATCACAGATATACAAAGAAGCGCTCTTCACTGCCTACACATCCATAAGCCGCATCAACCATCTGCAAGAAAACCACCCCTCTCTCTCCCTTAGCGACGAGACGCTCTCACGACTCATCTTGCAACTGCTCAAACAATCCACCATACCCTTCCACGGCGAACCCGTAGCAGGGCTGCAGGTCATGGGCCTTCTCGAAACACGCAACCTCGACTTCCGCAACGTCATCATGCTCTCCGTCAACGAAGGACAGATACCAAAGTCCGACAAACGGCCATCCCTCATTCCCTACACCCTACGCGCTGCCTTCGGCATGACCACCATAGAGCGCGAAGTGAGCCTCTACGCCTACTATTACTACCGACTCATGCAGAGAGCCGACAGCATCACCCTGCTCTACAACTCCAGCACAGCAGGAGGCAACAAAGGTGAGATGTCGCGCTTCATGCTGCAGACTCTTGCTGATGCAAACGATCTGTTTGCCCCACAACAAGTCATATATCTCCAAGCCCTCACATCCGACAGCCTCACCCATACTCCACAGAATATCAGCGTAGAAAAGACCCCCGACATCATCCAAGCCCTCAACAGCCACTTCACACTTGACCGCATCTTCTCCCCCACAGCCATCAACACCTACATGAAGTGCCAGCTACAGTTCTTCCTCCAATACATAGCAGAACTGTGTCCCGACCAAGAGGTATCTGACGACATTGACAATTCCATCTTCGGAACCATCTTCCACCATGCCGTCCAGCACCTCTACTCTCCTTACATCAAGAAACCACTCACCTCCTCCACTCTCCGCACCATCATCGATAACGATGCCCTCATCACCCAGATGGTCAACAATGCCTTAGCCGTCATCCTGTTCCATTATCCCGAACACGACGGCCTTGGCAACATCATCAATTATGACACGCCCACAACAAGGCAACTCAACCTCACTGGCTCACAACTCATCAACCGGCACGTCATCAAAGAGTTCATAAGAAACCAGCTTTCAGCCGACCTCCTCATGGCAGAACAGCTGGAACAACAGGGAGGCAACCTCACCATCTTGTGCCAAGAGGAAAAATACACCTTCCCCTTCACACTCACCACAGAGGACGAACACCAGAAGGGCATCAAGCCCATGCGCATCCTCCTCGGAGGACGTATTGACCGTATTGACATCCTGACCACCGCCAACGCAAGTACAATCCGCATATTGGACTACAAGACAAGCAGTAAACCACAGACTGCCAACACTATATCTGACCTCTTCGACCAGACAAAGTGCACATCCAACTATCACGTGCTCCAGGCTCTATACTACGCATACGTCATCAGCAACACATCCGACCGCATATACGCACCCGCACACCCCTCTCACCAAATGTCAATCTCATCCCTGCCTATCACCTCAGCACTCATGTACAGTTCAAAAAACATGAACAAAAATCCTTCTGGCATAATCACATTCAGGAGAAAGACAGGAGAGAAGACGCAAAGAGAAAAAGTCCCCATCGCCGACTTCCGACTCGAATACGGCGACATCTTCTCAGACATGCTGCGCAGCAAACTCCGCGAAATCTTTGCCCTGGACACAGCAACAGACACTGACACTGACTCCACACACTTCACTCAATGTGAGGACGATGCCCACTGCAACTACTGCCCCTTCCTGTCCCTCTGCCAGCGAAGCCCCAAGGCACAGAAATGACACAAGTCGTGTTCCCAACACGCCCTCCCCTCCCCCTTCTGCTCCGTCATGCCAGTCGTGTTCCCAACACGACCCTCCCC
>JAEDNQ010000021.1 GCA_016302435.1 Bacteroidaceae bacterium | reverse complement strand
ATGCTGACCGAGGCACAGAAGTTAGGACTCAACCCAATAGCAAAGCCACAGTAGCGCACTGCCACATAAAGCATAACAGCAAAGCAACAGTAGCGCACTGCCACATAAATAACAACAAGAAACAACAAAGCAATCAACAGAACAACTCTCTAACTAACATAAAAAACCTTATAGACATGAAGAAACTATCCATCCTCGCCCTCGGGGCAATGCTCATGGCACAGTCAGCCGTAGCACAAACAAGACAAGAAGTCATCTCTACCATCGAGAAAGTCAATGACTATTGGCAGGCTCACAACTCCGCTCGATGCAGAGGATTCTGGGATAATGCAGCCTATTTCACAAGCAATCAGGAGGTATATGCCCTCACGGGAAAGCAGAAATACCTTGACTATTCCATCGAATGGGCTGAATACAACAACTGGAAGGGAGCCACTCAGACAAACAAAAGCCAGTGGCAATACAAGACATACGGAGAAGGAATGAACCATGTCCTCTTTGCCGACTGGCAGATTTGCTTTCAGGTATACATAGACCTCTACAAACAGGAACATAGAGCCGAAAGACTCCAGCGCACACTCGAAGTGATGTGCTATCAGGCCTCAACACCTGACACAGACTATTGGTGGTGGGCAGACGCACTCTACATGGGCATGCCTATCTTCACAAAACTCTACACCGTAACCCACGACCAGAAACTGCTCGACAAACAATACGAATGCTTCCACTGGACAGACAGTCTCCTTTTCGACAAAGAGGCTCAGATATACTATCGCGATGGCAAATACGTCTACCCAAAGGTCAAGACAGCATGCAATGAAGGCAAATCCTTCTGGGCTCGCGGTGCAGGATGGGTGCTGGCTGGCTTGGCAAAGGTTCTTCAAGACCTGCCAAAGGACAGCAAGTACCGCCCATTCTACGTGGACCGATTCAAGCAGCTCGCAGCCGGTGTAGCTCGATGCCAGCAACCAGAAGGCTACTGGACTCGCTCCATGCTCTGCCCCGATGATGCTCCAGGCTATGAGACGTCAGGTACAGCCTTCTTCACTTACGGACTGCTCTGGGGAGTGAACAACGGCATTCTCCCTGCTAAGCAATATGCCCCTACCATCGACAAAGCATGGAAGTATCTCTACGAGACAGCACTCCAGCCTGACGGAAGCATAGGATACGTACAGCCTATAGGCGAAAAACCAGACCCGTCTCGCACAGTCAATGCAAAGTCTCAGGCACCCTTCGGCACCGGAGCATGGCTGCTCGCTGCTTGCGAATACACCAAGTATATCAAACAATAGCAGCTCTTTCGTAGTAAGGGCGACATCCATTCCACCCATCAACAACATAACCAGACTAAGGTATCACTATAGGTGAGAATTCATCGTCCCCAATGATTGTATATAACCAACCATAGGTTGCTGGCATAGTCATCTAACTATGCCAGCAACATTCCACAAACATTAATCAAGAAGATAAACGAACACACATCATGGAAGGAAACCACATCCATATCACCCCTTGGCTCCTGCCGCTCTCATGGCTCTACGGCTTAGGAGTCAACATCCGCAACAAGATGTTTGACCATGGAATGCTCCCTTCCCGCTCTTTTTCCCTCCCTGTCATCTGTATAGGCAACATCACAGTCGGTGGCACAGGCAAAACACCACACACCGAATACCTCATCCGCCTTCTGTCCTCTACCAAACGCATAGCTGTGCTGAGCCGAGGCTACAAACGCAAGTCCAAGGGATTCGTCCTCGCTTCGCCATCTTCAACCGTAGCAGAAATCGGCGACGAGCCATGCCAGATGAAAAGGAAGTTTCCACTCGTCCAAATAGCTGTTGACAGAGACAGATGCCATGGCATCACACAACTTATCTCTGGTGACATCAGCCCAAAACCAGAGGTAATACTCCTTGACGATGCTTTCCAACACCGTTATGTGCAGGCAGGACTGAACATAGTGCTCATGGACTACCACCGTGTAACCTACCTTGACAAGCTCCTCCCTGCAGGGCGACTTCGCGAACCTCAGTCGGGACTAAGACGTGCAGACATCATAATCGTCACCAAGTGCCCCATAGACATGACCGATAATAGCAAGCAAACAATCCGCTCACATCTTAGCCCACTGCCATCCCAACAACTATTCTTCACCCGTTACCGCTATCCCGACACCATCGAAGGGATAAAAGGCACCCCCATACTGCTTACAGGCATAGCATCCCCACTCCAGATGGCTCACGACCTCCAGCACATCCTGCCAGACATCGAACTAATGAGTTTTCCAGACCATCACAACTTCTCTCCCGAAGACATGGACTACATCAGACGCCATACAGCCGGACGCACTATTCTGACCACAGAAAAAGATGCCACCCGACTCCAAGGACTCGACAATATCAGAGTCATACCCATAGAAGTGGAATTTCTCGACGACATGCAGGCAACCTTCAATCAGACCATCCTCAAGTTCGTCCATTCATTCGCTCCAATGTAAGTCCTCAGCTTACATCAACTCTACATTCATACACCCATCTTCCATCTCAACAGGAACAAATCATTCACTACATAAACAACGCATATCACACACACATATATATATATGGGAACAGAAATATCCACCCTCGGTGAGTTCGGTCTCATAAAGCGACTGACAGAAAACATAGAGATAAAAAATCCAGAGACAAAGTACAGCACAGGCGATGACTGCGCCGTCCTCAAGTATGCAGACGACAAAGAAATTCTCGTCACTACCGACATGCTTATGGAAGGCGTACACTTCGACCTCACTTACATGCCCATGAAACATCTGGGCTACAAGTCCGCTATGGTCAACCTCTCAGACATCTACGCCATGGGAGGCATGCCCAAACAGATAACAGTCAGCATTGCCCTCAGCAAGCGATTCTCCATAGAAGACATGGAAGACTTCTACGATGGACTGCGACTGGCATGCGACATACACGGAGTAGACATAGTAGGAGGCGACACTACCAGTTCCCGAACAGGACTCGCCATCTCCATCACCGCAATAGGCGAAGCGGAAAAAGGCAAAGCCATCTACCGCAATGGAGCCAAGGAGACAGACCTCATCTGCGTCAGCGGCGACCTCGGAGCAGCCTACATGGGCCTGCAGCTGCTCGAAAGGGAGAAGGACGTATACTACAAGATGATATCCACAGCAAAAACCGACACAGAGCGACTGGCCATCTCCCAACCAGACTTCAGCGGACGAGAGTATCTGCTCGAACGACAGATGAAACCCGAAGCTCGACGTGACATCATTCTCAAGCTCCGCGAACTGGGCATCCAACCTACATCTATGATAGACATCAGCGACGGACTGTCATCTGAACTCATCCACATCTGCACACAAAGCCATTGTGGATGCCGCATTTACGAAGAGCGCATCCCTATCGACTACCAGACAGCCGTCATGTGCGAAGAGATGAACATGAACCTGACCACAGCTGCCATGAACGGAGGCGAAGACTACGAGCTTCTCTTTACCGTACCTATCACTGACCACGAAAAGATAGAACAAATGGAAGGCATTAAGCTCATAGGACATATCACCAAAAAAGAACTTGGCTGTGCACTCATCTCACGAGACGGAGGCGAATTCGAACTCAAAGCCCAAGGCTGGAATCCACTCAAAGAAGACTCAAAAGAACAATAGGACTTGCACTGGCAATAGGACAACAACCCTACCCCTATGCAAATGTCTTACCTGTGGGTTCTACTAATTCCTACCATTAATAAAACCACCAACAAATAATCTAATCTTTCACACAAACCAACTCATGCGAGTAATCATCGAACCAGACTATGCAGCCCTTTCCAAATGGGCTGCCAAATACGTAGCAGACCGTATTGTAACTTTCAACCCGACAGAGGACAAACCTTTCGTGTTGGGGTGCCCTACAGGATCATCACCTATAGGACTGTACAAAGAACTCATCGAGATGAACAAACAAGGCATCATCTCCTTCCGGAATGTCATCACATTCAACATGGATGAGTATGTCAATCTACCTGAAGACCACCCTGAAAGCTACCACAGCTTCATGTGGAACAACTTCTTCAGCCACATAGACATCAAACCTGAGAATGTGCATATTCTGAACGGCAACGCTCCAGACCTCATCGCCGAGTGCGACAACTACGAAAGACTCATAAGCGAGGCTGGAGGCATAGACCTCTTCCTTGGCGGCATCGGTCCTGACGGCCATATAGCCTTCAACGAGCCTGGCAGTTCACTGTCCTCCCGTACACGCATCAAGACGTTGACCACAGACACCATCCATGCCAACAGCCGCTTCTTCAACGGCGACCTCAACCTCGTGCCCAAACAAGCCCTCACAGTCGGCATAGGCACCATCATGGATGCAAAAGAAGTACTGCTCGTATGCAGCGGCCATAATAAGGCACGAGCCCTCAAGCACTGCATCGATGGCGACATCAGTCACAAGTGGACATCGTCCATGCTCCAGATGCATCCACATGCCATCGTCGTATGCGACGAAGCAGCCTGCGACGAACTCACAGTGGGCACATACAAGTACTACCTCGACAAGGAGAGAGGCAACCTCTGATGTACCCCAACAGTCCCTCATAGCAACAACAGTCCCCTGCAAAGATCTATGTCTTGCAGGGGACTGCTGTTATCATCAGCGACACACTTTAGGTGAGTATCGACCAGCAATCCTAATCTAAGCTTTCCAAGTCGACTCCCAAGAATTCGTGTATCAATACCAGAGTCTCAAGGACAGCCACATCAAGCACGTCATTGACTACAACCTCGTCAAAACGCTCCGACTGCTCAATCTCATATTGCGCACGACTCAGTCTCTGCTCTATAGCAGCAGCATCTTCCGTACCTCGTGACTCAAGTCTCTCTCTAAGCACATCAAGGCTTGGCGGCTGAATGAATATGCTCAAGGCCCTGTCCTTATACATTTCCTTGATACGCATAGCTCCATTTACATCGACATCAAAGACCACATTTTCGCCAGCAGCCAGCTGCTTATCTACCTGCGACTTCAATGTTCCATAATATCTTCCTGGATATACCTCCTCATACTCAACAAAAGCACCCTGAGCAATCTTCTGCTCAAACTCCTCTGGCGACAAGAAGAAATATTCCACTCCATTCTTTTCCTTTCCTCTCGGAGGACGAGACGTGGCTGAGATTGAGAAATGCAGGTTCAGTTCTTCTTCCTCATCACTCATCACCTGATTAATGATTGTCGACTTGCCAGACCCCGATGGAGCAGCAAATATAATGATTTTTCCTTCCATACACTTACAAAACATTGAGCACCTGCTCCTTTATCTGTTCCAACTCGTCCTTCATCTTTACCACAATATTCTGCATCTCAGCCTGATTTGACTTCGATCCCGTGGTATTGATTTCTCTACCCATCTCCTGAGCTATGAATCCAAGCTTCTTGCCTTGTCCATGCCCATCTTCCATCGTTTGGAGAAAATAAGAAAGGTGATTAGCCAGTCTTTGCTTCTCCTCCGAAATGTCGAGCTTCTCAATGTAATATATCATCTCCTGCTCCAGACGGTTCTTGTCATAGTCAACGCCTATCTTCTGCTCCATAGCTTCCACTATCCTTTGGCGGATCTTCTCTGTCCTCTCCTTCTCGAAAGGATCGATAGCCTTCATGTAAGACTCAATATTGCTGATCTTCTCCCTGAACTTGGCAGCCAAAGCCAATCCCTCCTGCTTGCGGAAAGCCACAAGCTCCGTGATGGCATCTTCAACAGACTTGCGCACCACTGTCCACTCCTCGTCAGTCAACTCCTCTATCTCCACATGAGACATCACGTCAGGCATACGCAACAGAGTGGTATACCAGTCAGCCGGCTCTGGCAAAGAAAGAGCCTGCTGCATCTGCTCCAGCTGCTTCTTATATTCTTTGGCCATTTCAATATTGATAAAAGAGGCAGAAGAAGCATTATCCTTCTCCACCCACACCAAGATGTCCACCTTGCCCCTTTCGAGCCCTTGCTGAACCATCTGTCGAATCTCCATTTCCTTCTCTCGATAGATAGGAGCAACCCTTGCCGTCATGTCAAGCGCCTTGCTGTTAAGCGACTTCAGTTCGACATGAATCTTTTTTCCATTGTACTCTACTACGGTTTTGCCGTAGCCTGTCATTGATTGTATCATATTGATTATTCTTATTGATTATACAATACCATGTGTCACGGGGACATATCATAAAAATCCCGACAGACACTCACTTACATGACTGTCCGCCAAATTTGAAAAAACGATGCAAAGATAATAAAAAAGAATCATGATATTGATATTCAGAGAGGGTAAAATGACTTTTATGCGCAAAATTCTTTTAATGAAACAAAAAATCACGTATACAACAGCCTGTTTCCCATTTTTTTTAGCTACCTTTGCAAACGTATTTACAATCAAAAGCAACACATCTATAAAATCACACACATAGGCAATGCCAGTAATATTACATATTGAGACGGCAACAGACACGTGCAGCGTAGCCGTAAGTCAAGACACAGCCATCATATTCCAGACAGACAACATCAAACCTAACGAGACTGGAGTCAACGATGGACAAACAGAGAAAAAAGGCACAAACCACGCCTCAGCTCTCGGCACAATGGTGGACGAGGCATTATCCTTCACCGACAATCATGCCATACCCTTCGATGCCGTGGCAGTCAGCTATGGTCCCGGCAGCTATACAGGACTACGCATCGGAGTGTCAATGGCAAAGGGAATAGCATACGGACGCAACCTCAGACTCATAGCTCTCCCCACACTCGAGGTACTTTGCGTCCCCGTACTGCTCGTCCACGATGACCTGCCAGAAGATGCACTCCTGTGCCCCATGCTCGACGCGCGCCGCATGGAGGTATATGCAGCGCTCTACACCCGTGCCCTCAAGCCCGTCCAGCCTACAGCACCCATCATCATTGACGACCACTCGTTCGAACAGCAGCTCAACCAACATCCCATATACTTCTTCGGCAACGGCTCTGAAAAATGTAAAGAAATCATCCGACACCCAAACGCACACTTCCTCGAAGGAGTGCCACTATTAGCAAAATACATGTCACCCCTCGCCGAACGACGATTCCTAAGAGAAG
The DNA here is from genome assembly GCA_016302435.1 of Bacteroidaceae bacterium. Lineage (GTDB taxonomy): Bacteria > Bacteroidota > Bacteroidia > Bacteroidales > Bacteroidaceae > Minthosoma. Next base: position 11,854 of record JAEDNQ010000021.1, on the reverse strand, counting down.
AATTCGACGATGTGGCATACCTTGAGCCCAACTACCTCAAAGAGTTCCAAGCTACAGTAGCAAAAAAATTGCTGTGACAAAACCTCCACCATCAGACAACACATTTATCATGGACTACAATACAAAACGCAACCAACTCATCATGGCAGAATACGGCCGCAACATACAACAGATGGTTGAACACTGCCTCACCATCGAAGACCGAGCCGAACGATTGTCATGCGCCAAAACCATCGTTGAAACTATGGCGAACATGGTCAAACAGACCACATCACCCGAAGACTTCCACACAAAACTCTGGAACCACCTCGCCGCCATATCCAACTACAAGCTCGACATCGACTACCCCGTAGAGATAGTCAAGACAATAGGTGTCGACACACGCCCCGCCAGACTGCCATATCCACAGCACTTTATCCAAAAGCGCAACTACGGCTCCATCATCGAAGACTTCACACACTGCATCACCGACATGGAAGACAGCGAAGAGAAAGACGAACTCACATACCTCGTCGCCAACCACATGAAACGCGACCTCTCCAACTGGAGCACAGACACCATGAGCGATGAGAAAGTGGCAGACGACATGGCCGCCTACACCCAAGGAGCCGTACAACTCGACATCTACAACCAACCGCTCATCAGCGACGGCGAACTCCTCAGTACACGCATCTCCACCAGCATCAAAAAGAAGAAAAAGAAATAATGGCATCATTCATCATCGAAGGAGGCAACAAACTCCACGGAGAAATAACACCGCAAGGTGCCAAAAACGAAGCACTCCAAGTCATCACAGCCATACTCCTCACGTCCGAACCCGTCACCATCAAGAACATACCCAACATACTTGATGTCAACAACCTCATCAACCTACTCAGCAAGATGGGAGTGAGAGTCATGGACATGGGCAACCACACCTGGAGATTCCAAGCGGACAACCTCGACATCAACTACCTCGGCAGCAAGGAGTTCATACAGCGATGCTCCAAACTCAGAGGCAGCATTCTCATGCTCGGTCCCCTCCTCGGAAGATTCCACAAAGCATGCGTGGCAAAACCAGGAGGAGACCAGATTGGGCGACGACGCCTCGACACCCATTTCATGGGCATACACGAACTCGGAGCCATCTTCGAATACAACAGCCAACTTAATGTCTATGACATCACAGCCCCACAGCTCACAGGCAAATACATGCTGCTCGATGAAGCCAGCGTCACCGGCACAGCCAACATCATCATGGCAGCCGTCCTCGCCAAAGGCACCACCACCATCTACAATGCCGCCTGCGAACCATACATCCAACAACTATGCCACATGCTCAACTCCATGGGCGCCAACATCTCAGGCATAGGCTCCAACCTGCTCACCATCGAAGGTGTCACCACCCTCCACGGCACAGAGCACACCATACTGCCAGACATGATAGAAGTCGGCTCTTTCATCGGCATGGCTGCCATGACTGGCAGCGACATCACCATCAAAAATGTCAGCTACTCCAACCTCGGCATCATCCCCAACATGTTTAGCCGCCTTGGCATCAAGCTCGAACATATCAACGACGACATCCACATACCCGAACAGCAACACTACGAAGTAGCATCCTTCATGGATGGCAGCACCATGTCACTCGCCGATGCCCCCTGGCCTGGACTCACCCCTGACCTCCTCAGCATCATGCTCGTTGTAGCCACACAAGCCAAGGGAACAGTGCTCATCCACCAGAAGATGTTCGAGAGCCGCCTCTTCTTCGTCGACAAACTCATCGACATGGGCGCACAAATCATACTCTGCGACCCCCACAGAGCTGTCGTCGTTGGCCATGACAACAAATTCAAGCTGCACGGCTCACGCATGAGCAGCCCTGACATCCGAGCAGGCATAGCCCTCCTCATAGCAGCCCTGTCCGCACAAGGCACCAGCATGATCAGCAACATAGAACAGATAGACAGAGGCTACGAGGACATAGAACAACGACTCACTGCCCTCGGCGCAAACATCAAGAGAGTATAGACAGCAGCCCCGCCGCTGCCCACCCACTCGCCTCAAGCTTAAGGCCATCACCTCAAAAAAAATACAACATCTCTCACCATGATTCAAGCCCAAGACATATACCAGATAGGCAAACTCACCAAAGCACATGGCCTCAAAGGAGAAATCAACTTCCAGTTCACAGACGACATCTGGGACCGCACCGACGCATCCTACCTCATCTGCGACATCGACGGAATCTACGTGCCCTTCTTCCTTGAGGAATACCGCTTTCGCAGCGACACCACCGCTCTGGTAAAGTTTGAAGACATAGACACCATAGAAGCCGTCCAGATGCTTGTCAACGCCAACGTGTACTTCGAAAAGAAACACCAAGAAGAACTCGACGACGACGAGGTGTCCCTCAACTATTTCATCGGCTTCACCATGACCGACGGTGACACCGACGAGACAATAGGCACCATAACAGCCATTGATGACAACACAGAAAACTGGCTCTTCGTTGTCGAACGACCCGATGGCTCTGAGGTACTCATTCCTGCACACGAGGAATTCATCTCCTCTATCAATCAAGAAGACAAACTCATGGTCATGGACCTCCCAATAGGACTTTTAGATATATGAAGAAAAAAATCTGCATACTTGGTTCCACAGGCAGCATAGGCACACAAGCCCTCGACGTCATACAGCAACACGACGACCTCTACGAGGCCTACGTACTCACAGCCTACAACAATGCCGACCTGCTCATCCAGCAGGCACGCCGTTTCCAGCCCGAAGCCGTAGTCATAGCAAAAGAATCCAACTACCCCATCGTCAAGGAAGCCATGGCCGACCTCCCCATCAAGGTCTACACAGGCGCAGAAGCCCTCTGCCAAGTAGTTCAGGATGACAATGTCGACATCGTGCTCGCCTCCATGGTTGGCTTCGCCGGACTCGAGCCAACCATAGCTGCCATCAAGGCAAAGAAAGCCATAGCCTTAGCCAACAAAGAGACACTTGTCGTAGCAGGCGACCTCATCACACGCCTCGCCAACGAGCACCAAGTCCCCATCCTCCCCGTAGACTCCGAACACTCAGCCATATTCCAGTGCATAGAGCCTGGCAACAAAATCGACAAGATACTCCTCACATGCAGCGGCGGCCCATTCCGCCACTTCACGAAGGAACAACTTGCCCACGTCACCAAAGACGATGCCCTGGCCCACCCCACATGGAACATGGGTGCCAAAATCACTATCGACTCAGCCACCCTCATGAACAAAGGCTTCGAAGTCATCGAAGCCAAATGGCTCTTCGGCGTCACACCCGACAAGATACAAGTCGTAGTCCACCCACAATCAGTCATCCACAGTGCCGTCCAGTTCGAAGACGGAGCAGTCAAGGCCCAACTCGGAGTGCCTGACATGCGCCTGCCTATCCAGTATGCCTTCAGCTACCCACGCCGATTGCCGCTATCAGGCGACCGCCTCGACCTCTTCAAACTCAAAGACCTCACCTTCGAGCAGCCAGACACCAACCGCTTCCGCTGCCTGAGCCTCGCCTATGAGTCCATACGCCAAGGAGGCAACATGCCCTGCATCGTCAATGCAGCCAACGAAGTAGCCAACCGCGCCTTCATCGAAGACAAGATAGGATTCGAACGCATAGCAGACATCATTGAAGACACCATGGTCCATGTCGACCACACCCTCGACTCAACCCTGTCTACCTATCTCGCCACCGACCGCGAAGCACGCCGCTACGCATCCACATTATTATAATAGTGTCGCTCCCCTTGAGCCCAAAGCTCTCCTCTTTTGAGCCCACAGCTCTGCTCCTGAGCCCTCAGCTCTGCCCCCTGAGCCCTCAGCTCTGCTCCTGAGCCCACAGCTCTGCTCCTGAGCCCTCAGCTCTGCCCCCTGAGCCCTCAGCTCTGCTCCTGAGCCCTCAGCTCTGCACCTGAGCCCTCAGCTCTGCCCCCTTCTACTCCGTCCGGTGTTTCGGGCTTCCCAAGCCCGCCCATCCCGGTTTCAATCATCAATCGGCGTCCCGACGCCCCAATCCCCCAAACACCCAAACAACATGGAAATACTTATCAAAGCGATCCAGCTCATCATAGCCCTCGCCCTCCTCATCATCCTCCACGAATGCGGCCACTTCTTTGCCGCCAAACTCTTCAAAGTAAGAGTCGAGAAGTTTTACCTATTCTTCGACTGGAAGTTCAGCCTCTTCAGCACCTACAGCAACTGGTGGCGCAAGCTCACAGGCAGAAAGCCAGCCGTCAAGAAAGCCAACGGCGACTACGAATACGAAGGCACCGAATACGGCATCGGATGGATACCTCTCGGTGGCTACGTCAAGATATCAGGCATGGTCGACGAATCATCTTTCAACGAGAACGACAGCCAGAAGAGCTTCTGGAAAGAACTTCCCAACATGATGAAAAATATCATCATCCGCAACGAAGACGTTAAAGGCGAAAGCTGGGAGTTCCGCACCCACCCCGCATGGCAACGCCTCATCATCATGCTCGGTGGCATCATCATGAACTTCCTCACCGCCTTCGTCATCTACGCCATGGTACTCTTCACCTGGGGCGAGAGCTACGTCAAGAGTGAAGACATGACCTATGGAATGAAGTTCAGCGAACAGGCCAAAGCCGACGGATTCCGCGATGGCGACATCATCATCAAGACAGACGACAACCATGTAGAGTCCTGGAGCATAGCCGTCCTCCAAGACATCTCCAACGCCAAGACCGTCACTGTCCTCCGCAGTTGTAAAGAAGTTACCATCACCATGCCAGAAGAGATGAACCTCCTCGACATGATGGAAGCCCCCATATACGCCAACATACTCGCCCCACTCTCCATCGACAGCATCCTTCCCAACTCCCCAGCCGAAGCCATCGGACTCCAGAAGACCGACCGCATCACATCCATCGGAGGCATAGCCGTCAACGACTTCAACGATGTACAGAACACCCTGGCATCCCTCAGCAAGACCATACCAGAAGGGGCAAACTTCGGTGACAGCCTCAAGGCACGCATGACAACCATCGTCATAAACGACACTATAAGCAAAAAAGTGACCCTCACCCCCGAGTTCACCCTTGGCTTTGCCAATGCCATGCCTTATCAGGACAAAGTAACCACACGCCACTACGGCTTCTTCGAGTCCTTCCCTGCAGGAGTGAAATATGCCCACCGCACTCTCACAAGCTATGTGGACCAGATGAAATATGTCTTCACAGCAAAGGGAGCACGCCAAGTCGGAGGTTTTGCCTCCATCGGCAACATCTTCCCACAGACATGGGACTGGCACAAGTTCTGGCTACTCACAGCCTTCCTGTCCATAGCCCTCGGCTTTATCAACGTGCTGCCCATACCGGCACTCGACGGAGGCCATGCCCTCTTCGCCACCTTCGAGCTCATCAGCCGTCGTCGTCTCAGCGACAACTTCCTTCTCGTCGTCCAGTACTTCGGCATGTACATACTCTTAGCCCTCATGATCTTTGCCAACGGCAATGACCTCCTACGCATCTTTGGAATATAGGTAATAGAAGCTATAGTTTCTATAGCTACTATAACTCTCTATAGCTACTATAGCTTCTATAGCCTCTATAGCTTCAATAGCTTCTATTCTCAAAACTCATAAAAAGCATGAAAATTCTTGCAGTAGGCATGAACTATGCCAAACATATAGCCGAGCTACATACTAAAGAAGAAGAAACATCGTTATTACATACAGAGCCAGTTCTCTTCTCCAAGTTTGACTCGAGCATCATCCAACCAGGCAAGCCCTTCTTTGTTCCCGACTTTGCCGAACGCTTTGACTACGAGACGGAGATAGTCGTCAAGATAGCCCGCGTAGGCAAGGACATCAGCGAGCGTTTCGCCCACCGCTATTACAACGAACTCACCGTCGGCATCGACTTCACAGCCCGTGATCTACAAAACACGCTTCGTGCCCAAGGTCACCCCTGGGAATGCTGCAAGAGCTTCGATGGAAGTGCAGCCTTAGGCAAGTTCATATCCAAGGACAGCCTTGGCTGCGATGTCCAGGACATCCATTTCCACTCCACCCTCAACGGTCAGCTCGTACAGTCAGGCCACACAGCCGACATGATACACACCATCGACCACATCATCGCCCACGCCTCCAAGTTCTTCACACTGAAGACCGGCGACCTCATCTTTACAGGCACCCCCGTAGGTGTTGGTCCTGTCCACGAAGGTGACAAACTCGAAGCATACATAGGCGACACCAAGCTTCTCGAGCTCCGCATCAAGTGACGGCTCCATCAAATCACCGGGCTTCCCAAGCCCGCCCCCATCTGCCGCTCCGTCAGGTCACCGGGCTTCCCAAGCTCGCCCCCATCTGCCGCTCCGTCAGGTCATCGGGCTTTCCAAGCCAGCCCCACCCTCCCATTCCCGGCTCCTCCACCCCTCAACCCCACTCACTATGACTCTATCCAAGCTCACTATTCTCCTTCTTCTCTTAGTCCTATCCATCCCATCCAAGGGACAATCCCGCTACACCCAGCAGTCCGTCCTCTCCACCGGCCGTTGGGTCAAGATACGTGTTCCCTCCGAAGGAGTCTACCAGCTCACATCCTCCACACTGAAGAGCATGGGCTTCTCAGACCCTTCTGCCGTCAAGCTCTATGGTTACAACCTGCCTTTCCTACCAGAAGAGTGCATAGAACGCCTCGACGACGACCTCACCGAGATACCCCTTTACCGTCGCGACAACGGCACCCTTCTCTTCTACTCCTGCGGCACCACACGCTGGACAAAACTCCCTAACGGCAACGCATACACCCACCGCAACAATCCCTATTCCACCCACATCTACTATTTCCTCACCGAAGGCAACGGCACACCCGCAACCTTCCCATCCGTCGTGGCGACCAGCAGTTCCGCCACCCCCCAGACAACCTATCTCGCCCACACCCTCCACGAGGAAGACTCCTACTCCTTCCTCAACACAGGCCGTACCTTCTTCGAACAGTACGACTACGCCAACGGAAACACCAAGACATACAATCTCAAACTCGACAACACCAGCTGCGGCGACATAATCCTCGATGTCAAGTTCGGTGCAGCAGGCACATCATCCTCCACCCTGACAGTCTCCTCAGGCAGCGACAACATAGGCAGCCTCACCTTCTCAGCACTTCAGAACTACCTCTACGCATCTGTCTCCAGCAAGACCTTCACCCTCTACGACCGCACGATGAGCTCAGCATCCTTCACCCTCAAGCACACACGCGCGGCAGGCACAGCAGGCCATCTCGACTACCTTCGCCTCAGCTATCCAGCCAACCTCAGCCTTGAAGGCAAAGACTACGTAGTCTTCAGTCCCAACACCACCTCCACAACAGCCTTCTCCATAGATGGAGCAGATGCCCAGACCTCCGTGTGGGACATCACCACCCCTACATCCACCCACTCCCTCCAAGGCACACTGACAGGCTCATCATACAAAGTAGGCATCAACGCCCCTTCCATCCACAACCGTTACATAGCCGTCAAGACCAACGCCGTCTTTCCTACCCCCGAGAACATGGGAGTCATACCCAACCAGAACCTCCATGCCCTCGACAGCATCAACCTCCTCATCATCGTCCCAGCCAATGGCAAGCTCACCCAGCAGGCAGAACGCTTAGCCCAGGCCCACAGAGAGAGAGACGGCATACGCTGTGCAGTGGTCGAAGCAGACAAGGTATACAATGAGTTCTCATCAGGCACCCCCGACGCCACAGCCTACCGCCGCATCATGAAGATGCTATACGACCGCCAGTACACCTCATCGCCCCTCACAGGCACAGAACCAGGCAGCCTCAACATCCTTCTCTTCGGCAACTGCATGTGGGACAACCGCCTCATCACATCCGGCTTTTCCCGACGCTCCCAAGACGACTATCTCCTCGCCTACGAGTCAGACAACTCCTGGTCACACACCAAGTCATACATAGCAGAAGACTACTTCACCCTCCTCGCTGACGGCAAGGGCATATCTCCCCTCAAGGAACGCCCCGACTGCGGAGTGGGCCGCCTGCCCGTCTCCTCTGCAGCAGAAGCAAAGGTCGTTGTTGACAAACTCATCGGCTACATGTTCAACACCTACGGCGGAGCATGGAAAAACACCATCTGCATGATGGCTGACGACGGCAATGCCAATATCCACATGGAAGATGCAGAAAATGTCCTCACCGCCTCCCAGGCCATCAACCCCAGCTACAACTTCAAGCGCATCTACTGGGACAGCTACAAGCGTGAGCAGACCTCCACAGGAAATGGCTACCCAGGGGCCTACTCTGAGGTCAACAAGACCATGCAAGAAGGAGCACTCATCATGAACTACACAGGTCATGGCGCCCCTTACACACTCTCTCACGAGCAGGTGCTCAAGACCGCTGATTTCCAAAACTGGTCCTCACCACGACTTCCACTATGGATAACAGCAGCCTGCGACGTAGCTCCATTCGACATGAACACCAACAATCTCGCCTGTGAAGCTCTCCTCAACAATCAGGGAGGAGCCATGGGCTTCATCGGAACCTCACGCACCGTATATTCATCACCCAACCGCACCCTCAACCGCAACCTAATGTCTCGCCTCCTCACACGCAAGAACAACGGCGAGTACTACACCATAGGCGAAGCCTTAGCACAGGCCAAGGTAGACATCCTCGACTCCAAAAAAGTCTACACCGAACTTGACACAATCAACAAGACACACTTCATCCTGCTCGGCGACCCAGCCCTCCGCATGGTGCCCCCAACCTACCATGTCAAGATAGACCGCTTCAACAGCCTCCCTGCCGACAGCGAGACCTCACCCTATGTCTCAGCAGGACAGATTGTCACCGTCGAGGGCAGCATCGTCGACACCGACGGCAATACCGTCACTGACTTCGACGGCATCATCTCTCCCACCGTCTACGATAGCGAAGAACATATCGTCTGCCTCAACAATGCCAACGAAGATGTCGAACCCTTCGAGTTCAATAACCGCACACGCCTACTCTACACAGGAGCAGACTCCATCCGCGGAGGCAAGTTTACCTTCACCTTCCCCGTGCCACTCGACATCAACTACTCCAACGAGTCAGGCCTCATGTATGTCCATGCCATCAACAGTGACAAAACCCTCGAAGCCAACGGACGCTACTCCAACTTCCTCGTAGGCGGTTCTGCCATAGAAGAGACTACCGACACCATTGGCCCGACCATTACAGCCTACTGTGACGGCTACACAACCAGCGACATCTCCTATACCATCCAGACCCCCACCATCCGTATCGACCTCTTCGACGAGAGCGGCATCAACACCACAGGCAGCGGTCTGGGCCACGACATAGTAGCCATCATTGACGGCAAGGAGTCTCAGACCTACAGCCTCAACACCTACTACTCACCATCAGCAGGCGACTACAAGTCAGGCACCATATCCTACACCCTTCCACAACTGGCAGCAGGCAAACACACCCTCCTTGTCCGTGCCTTCGACACACTCAACAACCTCGGCGAAGGCACCTACACCTTCGAAGTAGTGGAAGACATGAAGCAGATCTACGAGATAGCCGACCTCTCAGGACGCATCATCCAGACAGGCAACGACACATCCAGTCTTGCCCCCGGCATCTACGTGAGGCGCCTCCGCCTGACATCACCATTAGGCGACATATACACCAAAGCGGAAAAATTCATAGTGACAAAATAAAAGACGGGATATACAATAAAACGTCACCAAACTCGTTATTATAAACAGTGACAGGACAACAATAATACGTCACCAAACTCAATATTATAAACAGTGACAGGACAGCCTTAGCCCCCACACATACAGGCGAAGCCCATCCTGTCCGTCCAAACCCAACACTTTCCTCCATAGATGAAAAAGATAATAACATACACATCAGCCCTGCTCATGGCATCAGCCATGCAAGCCCAGGACATCAAAAACCAGCTCAACCCAATATACCACGGCGTGACATCGCTCGCCATAGCTCCCGACGCACGTGCAGCAGGTATGGGTGACATAGGAGCAGCCACAGACCCCGATGTCAACTCGCAGTATTGGAACCCAGCCAAATACCCCTTCTGCATCAGCCGTGCAGGCGTATCGCTCAACTATACTCCATGGCTTCGCCAGCTCGTCAGCGACATCGACCTCGCCAACATCACAGGCTACACCCGCCTTGGCGACTACGATGCCCTCTCAGGTTCACTCCGCTACTTCTCCCTCGGAGAGGTATACACCAGCATGGACGAAGATGCAGCCATCATCAAGCCATACGAACTCTCAGTCGATGTAGCATATTCACGCATGCTCTCCGAGACATTCTCAGCTGCAGTAGCCCTCCGATTCATCTATTCCGACCTTGCCTACAAGCAGGACGATGAAGTGACACCAGGTTCAGCCTTTGCAGCCGACATCTCTCTCTACCACAACGGCTACGTCAACCTTGGAGGTCACGAGAGCCAGTTGGGATGGGGACTCAACATCAGCAATATCGGTTCCAAGATATCTTACGACGATGGCAACACCTCCGAGTTCATCCCCACAAACCTGCGTTTCGGACTCTCCCTCCTTGTGCCCATAGATGAATACAACACCATCTCCATAGCAGCAGATGCCAACAAACTGCTCGTGCCCTCACGTCCCACCATGGAGCAGTACGTCCAGCACATGATAGAGACAGAAGGTGGTGAAGCATCCGACTACGAACAGAACTACTCTGACTACCGCACATGGCTTGAAGGCGAAGGCTACTATAACATCTCGCCCATCTCCGGTATCTTCAAATCCTTCAGCGATGCCCCCAACGGTTTCAAGGAAGAGTTGCAGGAGATACAATGGAGTGTAGGTCTCGAGTACGCCTACAACAACCAGTTCTTCCTCCGCGCCGGCTACCACTACGAGCACCCCAACAAAGGTAACCGCACATACTACACCCTTGGTGCGGGTTTCAAGATGAACGTCTTCTCCCTCGACGCAGGCTACGTCATCTCCACTGCCCAAACCAACCCTCTCGACCAGACCCTCCGCTTCTCACTCGCCTTTGACATGGACGGTATCAGCGACCTGCTCGGCAAGAGAAGAAGAAGATAAACAGGACAGTCAGGAAAGCCCAGAAAAACCAGACAGTCAGGATAAACCAGACAGTCCAGATAAACCGGACTGTCAGGAAAGTCCAGAAAAACCAGAAAGTCCAGAAAGTCCGGATAAACAGGAAAAACCGGACACACTTCCAACATCTCACATTAATCCTTATCCATCATGAAGATACGCACAGGCATGGGCTATGATGTCCATCAACTCGTCCCAGGTCGTGACCTTTGGCTTGGAGGCATCAAGTTTGACCACAACCTCGGTCTCCTCGGCCATTCAGATGCTGATGTCCTCATCCACGCCATCTGTGATGCTCTACTTGGAGCAGCCAACATGCGCGACATCGGCTACCATTTTCCCCCGACCAAAGGCAACGAATACGAAGACATCGACTCCAAGATACTTCTACACCGCACTGTCGAGCTCATAGCCACCAAGGGGTACACAATCTCCAACATCGACGCCACCATCTGCGCTGAGCGTCCCAAAATCAACCCACGCATACCAGAGATGCAGTCCACCCTTGCCAGTGTCATGGGCATCGACCCCGACGACATATCCATCAAGGCCACTACGACCGAAAAACTCGGATTCACAGGACGCGAGGAAGGCATCAGTGCCTACGCCGTAGCCCTCATCCAGCGCGACTGACCCTCCAATCCCCCCCTAACACAGCATCCCCCCTTAAACACAACATTTCCCCCATTCCCATACACGACAGGCAGGCAGCATATATCCCATATACTGCCTGCCTTTAAAT
>JAEDNQ010000020.1 GCA_016302435.1 Bacteroidaceae bacterium | reverse complement strand
ACATGAAATGTGTATGGGGGAAAAAGAGGGGTGGCGCAGAGGAAGGCAGGGTCATCTCTTGCGTCCGAAGAGATATTGGCTGAACAGAGGGCTGACCCGCAGCACATTGCTGATGAGCAGGCAGAAGGCTATGACGATGGCAGCCACGGCCACAGCCAGGACGATGTCGACGACGAAGTTGGGCTGGTGGGCGTCGAGCCAAGAGCCGATGTGGGGCAGGCGGGGCAGGAGGATGAAGTGGAGGAGGTATATGTCGAGGGTGCGTGTGCCTATGTACTGCAGCACCCTGCCTGTTGGTCTGGCTGTCGTGAAGGACTGCTGATAGTGGCGGAAGAACATGATGACGAGCGCAAGTAGAGAGTACATGGCCAGCGTCTTGGGCAGGTTGGTCCACTGTCCGTTGAGATAGTGCCACTTGAAGATGTCAGCGCAGGAGAGGAAGGCGATGACGGCTATCAGGGGGAAGAAGTAGCGTGTGTCGAAGAGTCGCTGTGTACGGTGCCAGTGGCGGTGGACGATGTTGCCAAGGAGGAAGAAGTGGAGAAACTTGAGTGTCTCGTAGATGGAGCTGTACATCATGAAGTCCGTCTTGTACCACTTTCCAAAGGTATGTGGCATATAGAGCGAGAGGTAGGCGAAGAGGGTAGCGAGCCAGAGGACGGCTATGGAGAAGTCTTCAGTGCGCTTGCCCCATCGGGATGCGACAGCTGCCACGGTGTAGTATAGGGCAAACATCTGCAGCAGTACCCAAGTGAACCAGTATCCTCCCTTCGTTGGGCTCTGCATGCAGTGGACAAAGCCTTCGGCAAAGGGTAGCCGTCCTCGAAGCACGAGGTAGACGCAGAGGAAGACAAGGGCGGGCAGGACCTGCACCTTCACTTTTTTCCACACCAACGAACCGTAGCTCGACATGGTCCACACCCATTGCGACTTGTAGGCAAGGAAACCGCTGACAAAGAAGAATAGCGGCATGCGGAAGAGCACCAGAAAGGGCAGAGAGGCAGATGTCTTCTCTGACTCTTCAAAACCGAACTGCGCCACGTGGTAGGCCACAACGAGTATCATGGTGAAACCTCTCATGGCGTCGAGCCATTCCATTCTGCCGCTTTGTGGCGTTGGAGAGGGGAGTGAGTGAGTGGATGATGCAGTTGGTGTGTTCATTGTAGCCGATTTGTTCATTGCCGCTGTGAGTGTGTTCATTGCCGCTGTGAGTGTGTTCATTGCCGCTGTGAGTGTATATGTTTGAGTTTCTCTACCAGCAGGTCGCTCTTGCCGCTGATGAGCTTGCGTGTGAACATGCGTCCGCTCTGCAGGAGTCTGTCGAGGTCGGTCTCGTCCATGACTCTGATGACAGGCTGGTAGATGATGAAGTGCAGGGGTGTGAGGGCTTCGAGTCCTGGGTACTCTCCCTCGAAGAGGAGGCATCGGCTGCGCCACTGAGGACTGTTGAAAGCTATGGTCTGTATGAGTGTCTCAGCCTGTCCGAAGGAGCTGGAGAAGTAATGGCGGATGGCCGGTATGGTGGTGTAGCTTAGGTAGACATGTTCGGCAAGTTCTTGGCTGATGCACCACCAGGCAGAGCCCTTGTAGAGGTCCCATTGCTGTCCGTTGACTTGAAGTGAGAGCGGTCGTCGTATGCCGAGGAGCTTGCAGACGCGTCGGCAGACGATGCTGAGCCGCTGATTCCACTTGTTGCCTATGGCAGGAAGGGTGAAGAGGGGGCGGGGCAGGGTGTAGAGCAGGCGCTGCTGTCCCTGGATGAGGGGTGTGTTCATGTTGATGCCGCTGAGTATCTCGCGCTCGCCGAGCTGGGCAGCCCACTCGCTGATGCGCTCCTTGCTCCATAGCGGATAGTCCATGCCGGAGAGGAAGAAGATGCGGTCGAAGTGTTGAGGGTGGTCGATGGCGGCCTTGATGAGCTTCATCTGGTATTCGACCTCGATGAGTGTGCCCCACCTGACGTCGACTCTGTCAGAAAGGAAGTGGATGTTGTCTCCCCTGATGAGTGAGGTGAAGCTGCTGAGGTCGGACTTCTTGTCTATGTGGATGAAGAAGTGGGCCTCGGGCTGCAGGGAGGCTATGAGCCGAGAGAGTTGGGCAGGGTCGGTATGGGCTGATATGAGGTATGCTAAGTGTGTGTTCATCTTTGGATGGGAATTGTGTTTTCAGGCCTTTGAGGCTGGCTCTGGAGAGTGTTGTTCTGAAGAGGCTGTTATGATGGGTTTTTGTTCTGGCTTAGGCTTTGCCTTCAATCTTCCGCTGAGCCATGTCACTCGTTCGACGTGCGGCACGAGGAGGGTGCAGATGGTGAAGACGAAGACGAGGAGGATGATGACATCGTCCCATCTGCCGTACATGCTGTAGCCGAAGGAGATGTGGGTGAAGCGGTAGAACTGTATGATGGGGTAGTGGGCTACGAAGTAGACCATGGAGTGCTGGCCCACGTAGTTGATGAGGGGCACGCGTGGCAGGGGGAGTTTGATGAGCAGGCCTGAGAGTCCGAGGAGGATGATGACAGTGTTGAAGAAGGCTGCCAGGGGTTCGCCCGTGAAGCGGTTGGTGCTCATGACATATTCGCCGTGCCAGACTATGTTGAGGCAGACAAAGGCGGTGATGAGCAGCAGAGAGATGGCTATGGTGCTCCCTCGGCCCATGCGGTCGATGATCCAGTGCCAGGTGCGTCCGAGGTTGAAGAAGAAGACGCCCATGAAGACATTGCTCAGGCTGAGGGGCAGGGGATTGCCCTGTGTCCAGAGCCAGTAGCTGATGAGGGGGCAGGAGAGTATGACCACCGACTGGAACACGGAGATGGGCTTGACGATGTGAATCTTCTTGATGAGGTGTACCAGGACGTAGGCTGCGAAGAATGACATGAGGAACCATACGGGCTCGTTGCCCCAGAAGGAGCTGGTCTTCCACAGGTGGGATATGTCCATGGGCTCTACTGTGTGGTGGTAGCGCTTGAGCTCGAAGGGGATGAAGGCGGCAAAGATGATGAAGCCTATGGTGCCCCACACGGCGTAGGGGATGAGGAGGCGCTTGGCCTTGTCGAGGATGTAGGTGCGGCTGTTGCCCGAGACGGTCTTGTTGAAGTAGCCGGCCTTGAAGAAGAAGAAGCACATGAAGAAGAAGGACCACGCCATGATGTCTGTCCACCACTCCTCGTTTTTGTGGCCGCAGAAGGTTATGGTATGGAGGCATATCATGCGGATGATGCAGATGCCGCACAGGAAGTCGAATGTATGGTTGCGTTGCTTCATTTGTCTGCTGTCAGCTTGTCGCCGACCATGCGTTGCATATATGATTGTATGATGGCTTTGAGCTGTCGCTCCATGTCTTGCTGCTCTGGTCTGCTGTCTTTGAGATTGTTTTTCATGAACCAGTCTCTCTTGTAGTCGTAGAGGCCTGCCACCTGTCCTCCTTCTGTCATCTGGAGCACGAGGTCGCCCTTGACATACTGGTAGATGCCGTTGGTGTAGTTCACGGCCCATGTGGCGCTGTCGGGCGTGGCGAGGAGGTCTTTGCCGAAGGCCACGTAGGGGCGGTCGTAGCCCACAAGGTTGAGGACTGTGGGCATGATGTCTATCTGCTGCGCTATGCAGTGGCGTCGCTGTGGCTTGATATGTTGCTGTGGGTCGTAGATGATGATGGGGACGCAGAAGGATCCGAGGTCGGTCTGGTATTCGGCATAGGAGCTGCGGTTGGTGTGGTCGGCTGTGATGACAAAGATGGTGTTGGCGTACCATGGCTGCTTCTTGGCTGTCTCGAAGAAGCGGCGGAGGGAGTGGTCGACGTAGCGTATGCACTTGTGCATGGCATTGTCGTCGCCTGGCTCGTCGCGGTAGATGTCCTTGTAGCGGTCGGGCACGTTGTAGGGGTGGTGGGAGCTGGCTGTGAAGATGGTGGTGGCGAAGGGCTGGCGGAGCTCGCTCATCTGGAGGGCGTAGAACTGCATGAACTCTTCGTCCCAGATGGCCCACATGCCGTCAAAGTCTTTGTCGCCGTCGAAGCGGCTGTCGCGGCGGTATTCGGTACGTCCGTAGTAGTTGGCATAGCCTGTTGCCTTGGCAAAGGCCTCGAAGCCCATGGAGCCGTTTTCCGCTCCGTGGAAGAATGCTGTCTGGTAGCCTATCTGGCGCAGTTCGCCTGCTATGCCGCTCACCTTGTTCATGGAGGCGGGGGTGAGGAAGAAGGGTTCGAGGAAACGGGGTATGCTGGAGAGGATGGATGGCATGCCGTCGATGCTCTGTCGTCCGTTGCAGAGGGTGAGGTCGAAGGTGAGGGACTGTGAGACGAGGGAGTCGGTGAAGGGGGTGTAGCCCTTGTAGTTCTTTATGTCGATGACATCGTTGAGGGAGCCGATGTATTCGCGTCCGTAGCTCTCCATGATGAGGACGACGACGTTGCGGCGCGTGGGCTTGACGCTGTCGGCTGGTGTGAAGACGGGGGAGTAGAGGCGGTCAAGTTGCTCCTGAGTGTAGTAGTGGGGGTCGGTGAAGGTTCGCTTGTTTATGGTGCGCAGGAGGGAGAAGGGTGTGTTGAGCACGAGGGCTGCCTCGGCTGGGCGGTTGACATACTGGTTGGCATTGCTGATGGTTATGGGGCGCACGGCTGTGGTGGCTCCGCCTCTCATGCCGCAGATGGTGAGGGGTATGTAGAGGCCGAAGCAGAGGACCTGTATGGTATAGTAGAGCAGGCGGCGCTTGAGCATCTTGAGATTGAGTGTGCCGTGAGGCTTGACGTAGAGGAAAATCATGGCTGCTGTCATGAGCACGGCTGCCAGGATGAGATACCAGTGGCTGAGGAGCTCTACCTGAAGCACGTCGCCTATGTTGCTTTCGTTGCTGAACTGCTGGAAGACGGAGGCTGTGGTGCGGCGGCCTGAATATTGGAAGTAGACGGCATCGGCGAGATTGGCTATGATGCTCAGGGTGTTGACAAGGATGAATATCCACTTGGTCGTCTGTTGCCACCACTCCCTCTCCTTCAGATGGAGGGGCAGCAACATGAGCACAGCGTAGAGAGCATTGGTGTAGAGTATGGCTGAGGTGTCGAACATCCAGCATCCTTTGAGGGCTTCGGGGAAGGAGAGTGTGTCGAAGCCTTCAGACAGTGCAGACCAGTTTTCTGCAAGGTAGATCACGCGGCACAGCCCGTACATGAGGTAGGCGAGGGCTATGTTGCAGATGAGTGCCAAGGGGCTGGAGATGTAGGTTTTCTTTATTTTCATACGCTGTGTGAGATGTGAGAGAGTGTGTGTGTGGTTTGTATTTTTCTGTTAACAGAACCTACCTTCTTTGTTTCACTATCGACAGTGAGTCGTAGAGGTGGCCTGAGAGTGGGTCGAAGGCTGTCATGGTCAGGGTGTTGCCTGTGATGCTCACCTTCTGCAGCATGCGCTTGTTGGCTATTGCCTTGTCGTGGTGGCCGCGGTGTTTTATCCTGTAGAACTTGGGTGAGCAGGTGCTGGTGGTGTAGAGTGGTGTGGTGGCTCTGCCGGCTGTGTCGCGCGAGAGGCGTCGGCCGTAGGCGTGTTCGTGGCCCTGGAGTACGAGGTCTACACGGTGTGTCTGTATGATGGGGTTGAATACCCAGCGTTGCAGGATGTTGTTGTATTCGCCTCTGAGGGAGTAGAGCGGATGGTGGAGCACAACGATTTTCCATTGCGCGCGGCTGGTGCTCAGGGCTTCCTCGAGCCAGTTGGCCTGCTGGAGGAGGGAGGGCAGTTCTCTGTTGCTGTCGAGGACGAAGAACTGTGCTGGTCCGAGGGTGAGGGTGAAGATGTGGTTGTCGTCCTCCATGGAGTCGAGGTAGTAGGAGTGGATGAGGTCGAAGCGTCTCTCCATCTCACACACTATGCCTTTGAGGTACTCGTGGTTGCCTGCTGCTGTCAGCACGGGGAGGGACTGGCAGATGGAGTCGAGGCTGCAGAAGGTCTCGCCCCAGAAGGCGTCGGTGGGTCGCTCAGTGAGATCGCCGCCGCAGATGAGGAACTGGGCGTCGGGGTGGCGTTTGAAGGCTTGCCGGAGCAGAATGTTGGCTATGCCGCCTATGGTGTCCTGTATGTCGCCCGAGTAGATGAAGGAGAGGGTCTGCTGGTCGGCCTGTGGCATGCGGAACGTGTGCCAGGGCGAATGGCGGTTGGCGGTGGTGACGCGGTAGCGGTAGGTGTGGCCTGGGCGGAGGTGTCTGAGTCGGGCCACGTAGTAGGCTGCCTTGCCGCTTCTGGAGGCGAAGGTCTCGCCTGTGGCTGGGATGCGGATGCGTGTGGTGTCGGCTGTGTCGATGAGGCTGACGAAGGAGGGCTTCAGGTCTGTGCCGCAGGTCCAGCTGATGTTGCGGCTTTCGGGGCGGCTGTCGCCGAAGGTTAGCATCACTCTGTCGGGTGTGGATGGCGCTTCGTAGGGTGCCTCGTCTGGATTGCCGAACCATGCGTCCCATCTGATTATGCAGAGTACAGTGAGTGCAATCACGACTATTGCCGCAATGGCTGATATGATAGCACGTCTTAACATGACTTTTTTTTGAGCAGTGTCCATGTCGATGATTTAGGCGTGGTGGGTCTCCACTCTTCTTCTTCATGAACACTGCTCCCATACTTATTTCTGTATAAACAACTTTCTGTCTTTCGACTTTATATGGTGGGTTCTATAAATTTCCACCGTATATGATTTCTTGCTCTGAGGCGAGAATGTGGAGGG
The DNA here is from genome assembly GCA_016302435.1 of Bacteroidaceae bacterium. Lineage (GTDB taxonomy): Bacteria > Bacteroidota > Bacteroidia > Bacteroidales > Bacteroidaceae > Minthosoma. Next base: position 12,441 of record JAEDNQ010000020.1, on the reverse strand, counting down.
GTGCCAAGGCTTGCGATCCGGCGCGCTTAGCACACGGTGCTGCCTGGCTTGACGGGGTGTTCCACTGTTGTCACGCTGATGGTGCCGTCCCAGTTTTCGGCTGAGAGTATCATGCCCTGGCTCACGAGGCCGTTTTTGAACTCTCGTGGGGCGAGGTTGGCGATGAAGAGCACTTGCTTGCCGACGAGCTGCTGTGGCTCGTACCATTGGGCTATGCCGCTGACGATGGTGCGTCCGGCAGGTGTGCCGTCGTCAATCTTGAACTTGAGGAGCTTCTTCATCTTGGGCACACGCTCGCACTCTAAGACTGTGCCCACGCGTATGTCTACCTTGCCGAAGTCGTCGAAACCGATGGTGTCCTTGACAGGGGATGTCTCAGCGTTGGCTTCGGCGTTGGCCTTGATGACGGCTTCGAGCTTGTCCATCTGGAACTTGATGACGTCGTCCTCTATCTTGGAGAAGAGTAGGCTTGGCTTGCTGAGCTGCTTGCCTGAGGCGAGGAGGTCGGTCTTGCCGAGGTCTTCCCAGTTGAGGGTGTCCATGCAGATCATGTCGCGCAGCTTGGCTGACGAGAATGGGAGGAAGGGCTCGAAGGCTATGGCGAGGTTGGCTGTGAGCTGGAGGGAGATGTAGATGACGGTCTTGACGCGCTCGGGGTCGGTCTTGATGACTTTCCATGGCTCTTCGTCGGCTATGTATTTGTTGCCGATGCGGGCGAGGTTCATGGCCTCTTTCTGTGCCTCGCGGAATTTGAAGTTCTCGATGAGCTGCTCGAGGTTGTCCTTGACGCTGGCGAAGTCGGCAAGGGTGGACTTGTCGTTGTCGGTCAGCTCGCCACACTCTGGGACGATGCCGTCGTAGTACTTCTGTGTGAGCTGGAGGGCGCGGTTGACGAAGTTGCCGTAAACGGCTACGAGCTCGTTGTTGCAGCGTGCCTGGAAGTCAGCCCAGGTGAAGTCATTGTCTTTGGTCTCGGGGGCATTGGCTGTGAGCACATAGCGGAGCTCGTCCTGGCGGTTGGGCAGTTCGTCGAGATATTCGTTGAGCCATACGGCGTAGTTCTTCGAAGTGGAGATCTTGTTGCCCTCGAGGTTGAGAAACTCATTGGCTGGGACATTGTCGGGGAGGATGTAGTCGCCGTGGGCCTTGAGCATGGAGGGGAAGACGATGCAGTGGAAGACGATGTTGTCCTTGCCGATGAAGTGGACGAGGCGTGTCTCGTCGTCTTGCCACCACTGCTGCCATGTGCCCCACTTCTCTGGCTCTTTCTCACAGAGCTCCTTGGTGTTGGACACATAGCCAATGGGCGCGTCAAACCATACGTAAAGGACCTTGCCCTCGGCTCCCTCCACGGGCACGGGGATGCCCCAGTCGAGGTCGCGCGTGACGGCTCTTGGCTTGAGGCCTGAGTCGAGCCAGCTCTTGCACTGTCCGTAGACGTTGCTTCGCCACTCGGGGTGACCCTTGAGAATCCAGTCCTCGAGCCATGTCTGGTACTGGTCGAGAGGCAGGAACCAGTGTTTGGTGGCTTTCTTCACGAGAGGATTGCCGTTGATGGCATTGACGGGGTTGATGAGTTCTTCGGGCGAGAGGGTGGCTCCGCACTTCTCACACTGGTCGCCGTAGGCTCCCTCGGCGTGGCATCGTGGACATTCGCCCTTGATGTTGCGGTCGGTGAGGAACTGCTTGGTCTCCTCGTCGTAGAACTGCTCAGATGTGATTTCCACAAACTTGCCCTCGTCGTAGAGCTTCTTGAAGAAGTCGGCGGCGAACTTATGGTGTATGGCACTTGTGGTGCGAGAATAGATGTCGAAGCTGATGCCGAAGTCGGCGAATGACTTGTTGATGATGCCGTGGTAGCGGTCTACCACGTCTTGAACAGTGCATCCTTCTTTCTTGGCGCGTATGGTGACTGGCACGCCGTGCTCATCGCTGCCGCACACAAACATTACGTCACGGCCTTTCAGACGGAGGTAGCGTACATATATATCTGCTGGCACGTACACGCCTGCGAGGTGGCCTATGTGTACGGGTCCGTTGGCGTATGGCAACGCCGCTGTGACTGTGGTTCTTTTGAATTGCTTGTTTTCCATTGTTTGTTGTATAGTGTTTTTATGGTGGGTTCTATTAATTACAATTCTTTTTTGAATTACCTTTGCGGTCTTTCGTCCTCTCTTCGGCATCTTTATTTGTAAGCCCTCGCACCATAGCTCGCTATGCTGCTTCGGTCTTACAAATAAATCTGCTCGAAGATAGAACAAAATCCCATCAAAGCTAATTTATAGAACCCACCTTATAATATTTGGGCACAAAGTTACGAAAAAGCAATGACCTACCAATAGAAAAGGTGCAGTTTCTTTTCTTATGGCACGAAAAAAGTCGTCCCGACCCTGCGGTCAAGACGACTGTATGTATAAAAATTCAAAATATTTCTTCAATATGGTTTTGTTCATTGCCTAATATTCAAATGTGCTGCCGCCGATGAACTCTCTCAGCAGAGAGTCGGAGGGGAGCATGTCGACGGAGATGTCGTGGAAGTGTTCCACCACCCACTTCAGCCTTTGGGCCTCTATGTAGTTGGGGTCGGTCGGCTCTACCTGGCTGAGCAGCGGAACGGCCTGATGCTTGAGCAGGGCCAGCTCGTACTGGAAGGCTGTGCAGAAGTTGACGTCGGCGTTGGCCTGGAAGGGCACTACCCATTTGTTTTCTCCGCGCCTTACGGACGGCCACCGTGCCAGAGTGCTGCTGGCTGAGGTGTTGCGGAACTGTGCGTCGCGCACCATGCGGCGTATGAGCCTGTTGTCGGTGGTGGGGAAGTAGGTGCCGTCGTCGTTTTTGGCCACGGTGAGTCCTGATATGTAGATGCGGAAGAGTTTGTCGCTTGGCAGTCGGTCGGTGAGCAGAGGGTTGAGCGCATGTATGCCTTCGATGATGAGGACTGTGTTGTCTTCGAGCTTGATGTGCTTGCCGCTCATGACGCTGAGGCCTGTCTTGAAGTCGTAGCGTGGCAGTTCGACCTCTTGACCCTGGAGCAGGAGGTTGAGGTCGCGCTGGAAGATTTCTATGTCGATGGCGTAGAGGCTCTCGTAGTCGTAATCGCCGTTGTCGTCGAGGGGTGTCTTCTCTCGGTCCACGTAGTAGTCGTCGAGCGAGATGCACTGTGCCACCATGCCGTTGGCTTCGAGTGCCTTTTGCAGCTTCTTGCTGAATGTTGTCTTGCCGCTCGATGACGGACCAGCTATGAGCACCGCCTTCAGATTAGGGTGTTCCGCCACATGCTTGCCCAGCATGTTGATGCCCTGCACCTGCAGACATTCGGCTATCTTGACCATCTTGTAAGCGTCGCCACGGTCGATGATCTCGTTCATCTTGCCGATGGAGTAGGTCACTGTCTTCAGTTTCTTGCCGAAGAGCATGGAGGGCTCCATCTTGCAGACAAGGTCGTTGACCGTCTTGTCAAACATCTCGCAAACGCTTTCGGTGCGTACCTGCTGTGCTATCTGCATGAATGCCTCGTGCACTTCGAAGGCTTCGAGGCTGCGGTTGTTGAGAAATTCTATCTCTATCATAGTGGAAAATGTCTTGTTGAAAATGTCTTGTTAATAACTGGCTCTTTTCTTCTGTCCCGCGCGCTTTGTCTGCCTTCTGGAGGGTGTTCATGAGAAAGGCGACAAACGCAAGCCAAAATTACGACTATTTTTTTATATATGCCTTCTTTATGTCAAAAAAGTGGGGCTGACATGTGATTTTTTATGTTTTTTTGAATAAAATCATGCTCAGATGCTTTGCAACTCATATTTTTTTCCTACCTTTGCACCCGCAAACGGGAAATCGGCCCCATAGTTCAATGGATAGAACAAATCTCTCCTAAAGATTAGATCCGGGTTCGATTCCCGGTGGAGCTACTTTTCGGTAGAGCAGTTGGCTCCCCCAGCGTTTGCGAGTGGCACTCCACACACGGGGTTAGTTTAGTTGGTAGAATATCGGTCTCCAAAACCGAGGGTCGGGGGTTCGAGTCCCTCACCCCGTGCAAGAAAGGGCATGACAGCGTACGTTGTCATGCCCTTGGTTGTTATTGTTGCTCTTGCCATCCTGTAGCAGGGTGGGCTACTGGTATTCGGATGGCAGTTGCCCTGTCATTCTCTTGAAGAACTTGACGAAGTAGGATGGGTCCTCGAAGCCGAGGTAGTAGCCGACTTCCTTGCCCGACATGTTGGAGTAGTGCAGGAGTCGCTTGGCCTCGAGTATGAGGCGGTCGTTGATGAAGGTGAGTGGTGTCTTGCCAGTGCACTCTATGACGCTGTTGGAGAGTGTCTTGGTGGAGACGTTGAGCTTGTCGGCGTAGTCCTTGACGGTGTGCATGGTGGTGTGTCGCTCCTCCACCATCTTGCGGAACATGATGAAGAGGCGGTGGGAGGGTTTCTGCTCGTTGAGCTTGTGGTCGACGGACTGAAGGCCATAACGGTTGACCTGGATGATGAATATCTTGGCGAAGGCGAGCATCATGTCGGTATGTCCGAAGGCCTCGGGGTTTTCCTGTTCTTTGAGCATTCTGCCCACGATGATGTCGAGGATGTTGGCTGTAGGTTCGTCGACGGTGAAGCAGGGTTCGCCGTCGTAGGTGTTGAACATGCCATATTTGATGAACATGTCTTCTGTCCTGTTGCCCCCGCTGATGATGTCGGTGCAGAAGCGGAGGATTACACCTTTGCAGCCCATGGGATTGTCAAAGAAATGTACCTGTCCTGGGGAGATAAACAGGAGTGTGTTCTTTTTCACCTCATACTGGTGAAAGTCCAAGGTGTGTGTGCCTCCTGCTTCCCTGAACCATAATATCTCGTAGAATGTGTGCACGTGGGGCACTGTGTTGTCCATCTCGTCGTGCTCGAAATATTCTGGCATATTATATATATGTATGCTCATGCCCTTGGGGGCTGTGCATACCATGCTGTAGAGTTTCTGTATTCGCTTGGTTACTTCCATTTATTCTGGTGAGCTACTCGTTGTGGGAGAGTGTTTGGGAGAGTGTAGATGATATATCGAGTGCAAATATACTAACTTTTGAGGATAACGTGGTGGTGTTAAGGGGAAAAGTTATGGTAAACATGAGAAAATGGACGGGGTTGATAGTGCTTTTTCCTAAATTTACCATAACTTTTCTTCAATTTATTTTGGTGGGAAAAGGCAAATGTCTAACTTTGCCGGTGAAAAGATACATAGATATTCACAAACATACTTTAAACTTACATTTTTATGGCAACACAGTATTCAGGCACTCAGACAGAGAAGAACCTTATGGAGGCTTTCGCAGGTGAAAGCCAGGCACGCAACAAGTACACATACTTTGCTTCCAAAGCAAAGAAGGAGGGATATGAGCAGATAGCTGCCATCTTCCAGCAGACAGCAGACAACGAGAAGGAGCACGCTAAGCTGTGGTTCAAGGAGCTCAACGGCATCGGCGACACAGCTCAGAACCTTGCGGCAGCTGCCGACGGAGAGAACTACGAGTGGACAGACATGTACGAAGGCTTTGCCAAGACAGCCGAGGAGGAAGGCTTCCCTGTTCTTGCTGCTAAGTTCCGCCTTGTGGCAGCCATCGAGAAGCGCCACGAGGAGAGATACCGCGCCCTTCTGAAGAACGTGGAGACAGCTGCTGTCTTCGCCAAGAGCGAGGTGAAGGTGTGGGAATGCCGCAACTGCGGACACATCGTTGTGGGCGAAAAGGCTCCGCAGATTTGCCCAACATGTGCTCACCCACAGGCTTACTTCGAGATTCACGTAGACAACTTCTAAAGCCAGGTCCTATTGATGGCAAATCCATCAGCCTTCAAAGAAAGCGAGAGGGGCAGGCCGTGCATGGTTGAAATGACCTGTTGTGCGCTCCTGCCTATCCCAACACATATATATATATTATACCATTTCACTAACAACAGCAGGCAGTCCTTCGACTGACTCTGCCACGCCAGCCGAGCCGACGGCGGACTCCTGCTCTCAAAAACCTATAGCACTATGAGAAGTATCACAACATTCGACCTCCAGTACGCTCACCGCTTCTACGGATTCCAGGGTGAAGCACAGTATCTCCACGGCCACACAGGTGTGTTGACCATCGAAGTAGAGGACACAGTCAATGAGGGAGTCAACATGGTCTTCCCTTGCAACGAGATTCAGAAGACAGCATGGGATGTGCTCAAGAACTTTGACCACGCTCTCATTCTCCGAGAGGACGACCCACTCCTGCCTGCCATTCTCGACGTATATGAGAAGCAGGGCATAAAGAATGGTCATCCGCGCAACACGATGAAGGGTGCAGCCTTCAAGACGGAGCTTGCCCAGGCCTACCCCGACAGCCGCCTCGTCGTCACTAAGGAGACAATGACGGTAGAGGGCATGATAAAGATTGTCTACGACCTTCTCAAGGACAAGCTCAACATCGCCAAGCTGACATTCACCAGCGGTGTGAACGCTGCATCGCAGGAGTATGACACTCGCAAGGTTATCGACCGCTGTCCTCTCTGCGGCATTGCTCTCGACGAAAACGGGGTATGTCCTAAGTGTGGATATAAGAAACAGTGATCACACAGATTAGTGTGACATGAAGAAAGGGTGGGCCAATACGTTGGCTCACCCTTGTTGTTGAGGGGGGCTATGAATGCTTTAGAGGAAGAGGCAGATGACAGATCCTTTAAACTGGCATTTTGCACTTTAGGGAAGCAAAGACACTCACTACCCTTTTTCATTACAAAAAGGGTCACGTCTTTAATTAAGGTGGGTTCTATTAAGGGGTGTTCTATAAATTAGCTTGCGGCGATTTTGAGGCTATCATGCAGCAGATGTCTCTTATGAATGAAGGAGCGATGCGGGCATCGTGACTGAATGAAAAAGAGACAGATGCAAATGAGAGTCCAAAATCGACCAAGCAAAAGAGACACCCTGATAGAAACATGAAAACTAATTTATAGAACACCCCTTAATTCGCTTTGTCAGATTTTCGATTTATCTCTGAGTGCAGAGTGTCAGTATTTGAATATCATCTATAGCCTCTATCTCACCACCTTCTTCCTGTTGAAGATGACGATGCCCTTGCCTGCAGGCTTGCTGAGGGCGCGGCCAGAGAGGTCGTAGACACTGTGGGTTGATGTGGCTCGGTCAAAGATGATGTTCTCCACACCTGTTGTTGGCTCCTCTGTCTGTCCGTCCATGGATGGGAAGGCACTGGTGAGGTAGACTGAGGCCTTGTTGGTCTGGTTGAAGCCGATGAGGTATATCTTGCTGAGGTCGATGGACTCGCCATTGTCCTTCTTGAGCTCGCGGAGGTCAACGACTACCTGCTTGGTCTTTAAGGGTACGCTGGCGCAAGGGGCGAGATAGTCGTCAGTGTCGTATATGCGGAGGGTCTGAGTGGCTGTCGGAGTCCTAAGGAAGTTGAAGATGAGGTAGTTGTAGCTTGACAGGTCAATGCCTTCACGGTATCTCCATCCGCCGAAGCCACCGTTGTCGCCGCTTGCGTAGACTGTAGTGGTGGACATGGTGGAGAAGCGTCCGCCTGGCAGATAGAGGTTGGGGTTGAAGGCTTCGGCTGTCATGGGGAAGTATGTCTCAGTGGTGTCGAAGTCGATGGGTGCTACGGAGTCGAGGAGCGTGAGCATCTTCTCGGCATAGCGCTTGCCTATCATGCGGTAGCCTTCGGCTGTGAAGTGGAGTCCGTCGGAAGCACCTGGGCAGCCAGCTGAGGAGATGACGTGGGCGTTGGGGATGACGTAGTGTGTGTCGCCGATGACGGAGTTGTGTCCCCAGCAAACGCCTCCCTGTGCCTGTGCGAGGAGTTCGCCTACGAGGAGCGGTGTCTCTGCCTCATTGAGTCCGAGCTCGTGGAGCATGCGCACATAGACTTTCTTGACCTTGACAGGCCAGTCCTTCTGTGTGTTGTTGGAGCATCCCTGATGAAGGAGTATACCCTTGATGACTCCGACCTTCTGTGCCTCCTTGGCGAGGTTGACGAGTTCGCGGAAGGGGTTGTTGTTATATTCCTTGCAGTAGTTCTTGAGCCAGTCTGCGGAGCCTGCTATGTAGCTCGCGCACTGGTCTTCGTCGAAGAGTTCGATGGCGCATCCGCCGACAGCCACGTTGATGATGCCGACAGAGATGCTGTCAGGCAGGTTCTCTACCATGGTGCGTCCGAAGTAGTCGGCAGGTGTGAGACCTGTCCAGTCGCGGCAGAGAGGAGGGTAGGCTGTGTACCACTCGCCCTTCTTGCGGTTGGACGATGGCATGTCGACGGCTGCCATCATCTTGAAGCGAGGGCTGACGTTCACTCTGTCCTGAGCTTCTATGCTGGCGTTGCCCTCCATGTTGGACTGGCCGAAGCAGAGATAGATGTGGAAGTTGGGGTCGAAGCCTGTGGGCTGCTCTATAGTGCCGCCCTCCACTACCTTGGTGAGTCCTTCTGTGCCTTTGACGAAGAGCTCTACATACTTGACGAGCTTGTCGCGTGCAGATGCCATCTGTGCATCGGTAGTCATCTTCTCGGGCGCATAGGTGTCGAGAGCCTTCTTTGTTGACTGGTAGATGGACTTGCTGGTCATGGCGGGAGTGTCTTTCCACTCAGTCACGAGGTCTTGGGCGCGTGTGTATATATCCGTATATTCCTCTTCTACCGACTTGAGGCTATATGACTTGCAGAAGTTCCATATTTCCTTGCGGTTGTAGTAAGATGGCCAGTGACCTCCCTGTGGGTAGGTGAAAAGGACGATGACGTTGCCTGTCTCGGTGTTTGACCATGTCTCCTTATTGCCGGAGTAGTCACCTTCCTTCGACTTGTATGACACCTTGGCGTATGTGCCTCCGTTCTTCTTGGCTATCTCGCCTATGTAGTCGTAGAGGGGATAGTTGGAGAGGGGGAAAACTCCGTCTGATGTGGACTGGTGGTGGATGAGGTTGATTTTCTGCTGGAGAGAGGAAGCTGGATTGCTGTGGAAGAGGAATCCGCTGGTAGGGGCGAAGGCTGCGAACTTCTTCACGAGGTTTGGTTTGGAGAGGCCATGGTAGATGAGCATGGAGCCCATGGAGAAGCCTGACCAGTAGCAGCGGCTCTTGTTGATCTTGTATTTGTCATACATGGCGTCGATGGTTTGCTCCACGAAGTTGAGGTCCTTGTCGCCACCGACGTCCCATGTGTTGCCATCGCTGCGGAGGTATGCCACGATGAACTTCTCTGTGTCGATTAGTTCATACATCTTGTCACCGTCTGACTGATACTCAGGGTTTTGGTTCATGCCATGGGTGATGATCATGAGCGGCATGTTGTCAGACACAGTGTTTGGGGTGAAGACGAGCATGTTGCGCTTCTGCCCATTGACAGTGATGTCGATGCTCACCTTCTTGTATGCATAGGCTGAGATGCATGAGAGGAGAAGGGTGAAGAGGAAAAATAAAGATAATCGTTTCATGATTAGTGAAGTAATTGGTTGTAAGGGGTAGGTGTTCATAGTGTCTCTCTATCATGCCTTCTGTTATTGCTTGTCGTCTGACATGAAGCTAACTATGAACACCTACCGTTGGTGATGTTATTGGATGTTGGTTATTAGATGTCGGTTATTGAAACATTTTTTAAGCTCCTTTACTTGATGACCTTTCTCACGCTTCCGTCCTTGTAGCGGATGATGTGCATGCCGCTCTGAGAAGCTGGTATCATCTGTCCGCCTACAGAGTAGTGCTGTCCGCCCTGCAGAGCGTTGTCTGATGCTATGGAGCCGATGGCTGTGGCAGGTGTCTCTCCGTCCACAGAAGCGAAGACATCCTTGATGTAGAGTGACTGGTCGGCTCCTGACTGGAATCCTGCGAGGCGTATGCGGCTGAGGTCGAGAGTCTTGCCAGAGGCTGTCTGAATGGCTTCGAGGTCTATCTTGACTTCTTTCTTGCCCTTGAGCTGCACTACGTATGGCTCGTCCCAGTAGTTGGCGGAGTCGTAGAGGCGGAACTCCACCTGTGCTGATGGGCTGCGGAGTAAGGTGATGACGATATACTTGCAGCCAGAGATGTCTATTCCTTCTTCCTCTTCAAAGCGCCAACCGGCAAATCCGCCGCTCTTCATGGCGATGTTGGCCTTGTAGGAGCTTGTTGACTTTGTGGTGTTGACATAGAGTATGTCGTGCTTGTAGCACTCGCTGTCAAACTCGAATGGGTTTTCGGGTACGACCTGGAGAGGCTGGTAGCGCTCAGAAGCAGAGTAGTCGCGCTTGAAGTAGTCGGCATACCACTCGAAGCATGCCACGCCGCTGGCGTCGTGTGGGTCGAGTCCGTTGGCTTCCATGGCTGTCTTGAAGGCTGGCACGACGTTGTACCTGTTGTTCTTGATGTAAGAGTCAATGTCGATGTAGCATCCTGTGCCTGAGAGGGTCATGGAGATGTTGCCAAACTTGTCGAGTGTATACTTGTAGGCTGCTCCCCATCCGCTTGTGGTGCCTGTTGCCCATGTGCCGTAGTTGCTGAGCACCCAGTCGCCGTGTTCGTTGTAGTGGCCAGTGCCTTCTTTCTCAGGACTCCAGTCCACCTCGGTGATGACGATAGGGTTGGTGCCCATGATGGGACATGAGGCTCGGAACTCTTCTGAGTAGGCTTCCATTCCCTGGGCAGAGTTGATGGGGTAGGTGCCTGCTCCCCATATAGAGAACTGCTTGTCGTTGCCGCCATACCATCCCACGTAGTTGTGGACTGCATAACCGATGTTGTCGCCTGTGATGCCATACTTGGCGAAGTTGCGGTAGTTACCCTGCCATCCTGTGCCTGGCACCCAGATGACGCCTTCGTAGCCGTTGGAGCGCATCTTCTCGACCACAGGCTGGAAGAAGTCGTGGAGTGCTTCTTCTGATTCAGCTCCGCCCTTGGCACGTAGAGTGACTGGCTCGTTGCCGAGCTCTATCATGATCTGTCCGGCATATTTCTTTATGGAGTCGTTCTGTGTGACGATGTCCCATACGGTCATGATGTAGTCGTTGTAGTAGTCGTCCACCTCCACGTAGCCAGGGAACACGCCTGGCGGGCGCATGATGACGTAGAGTCCGTGGTCGAGGGCCTTGAGGGCTATGGGCACGTAGAGGTTTTTGAGGAAGGCCGTGAGGTGGCTCTTGGAGAACTTGCTGATGTTGGCCTCTCCCGATACCTCATTGCCATGAGGGTCGTAGGTCTTGCCGTCTTTCTGGGTGAAGCCAGCGGCAAGTGTTGAGCTGCGTCCGAGCCAGCAGGGGTCGAGGTGCAGGCGGAAGAGGTTGCAGTACGCTCCCTTTGTTGAGTCGGTGATGGCGGTGAAGAGTTTGTCAAAATACACCACAGCTTTCTTCGCGTCTTGGACGCTTGAGCAGCTGTTGCCCCAGCGGTTGTTGTTGAAATAAGGGCTTGGTGTGTCCATCACACCGTGGAGCACCACCTTGTTTCCGAAGGGATCCTTGAGGTTGTTGCCGTCGACGTGCAGGGGCTGCAGAGGGCCGTTAAGGCTCTGGTAGACCTCAGTCTGGGCAGATGCTCCGATGGCTGTCATGAGGAATGACAGGATAACTAAAAGTCGAAATTTCTTCATAAGATATTGGTTAAGTTGATTATTGAATTGCCTTTTGCTGATTATTGAATTTTGCTCGTTTTAAGCTAACCATTTTAAGAAGCGGTTTTCACGATGCAAAATTACAACATATTATTAAATATAACTATAAAAAAACGAACAAATTCTTTTGTTTTTGCAATTATAAAGGCCAAAATAATTACAACGAGTTTACTTTTGACTAAATATGGCAGTCGAAGGGAGAGTAAAAGCGTGATAAGTGAGGCGCAGCCGAAAGGCTCAGCGAGGTGAGATGCCCTGAGGGGCAAAGAGCACATAGCCCAGGGACATCAGGCACAACGGGCTGAAGTCCCAACGAGCTCTCAGCCCAGGGCAAGCGAAGCGACACCCTGGGTAATCTGGTATAACCAGTAAACCCACTCCCTGTAAGGGCAAAAGGGTATAACCCCGACTTGAAAGTTGAAGGTTAGAAATGAGGCAAAGATACATATTGTTCTTGATACAACAAAAAGACAGCAATATTATTTACATAAGAAGTTAAAAAATGCTTCTTATCGATAGTACAACGATACAATGATTACAAAATTAAAAATTACAAATTACAATAAGCCATTTTTACCTTGTACAAACACCATGTAATTTTTTGAATAATATTTTAATTATATAATATATATATTAATATATATATAAATATATATATTATATAATTATTTTTCAACTCTTTATTTTCGCTTATTGTAATTTGTAATTTGTAATTTTGTAATGTTTTATTTATACACCTGTATTTCAACAACTTAACTACGTTTTCTATATGATTGCAGATGATATACACATATATTGTCCTATATTCGCATAGTGATTATATCTTTCAGTTGAATATCAACACA
>JAEDNQ010000019.1 GCA_016302435.1 Bacteroidaceae bacterium | reverse complement strand
AATGTAGTTCTTGATGCCTTCACGCAGTTCCTTGACATTGTCCGTGGGATTGATACAATCATACAGACCTCATTAGAAACGGAATCCCAAAGTGGCTATCACCTGAGAGCGGTTGTTTTTGATGTCAGTGGCTTTGAGGTCAACATCGTCGAAAGCATAGAACTTGCCCTTCTGAGTCTGATACTGGTAGGCGAGGTCGATGTAGCCACCTCTGAAGCTGTAGCCAGCTCCGAAGCAGAAACGGTGAGTGTCGCCCCAGTTGGTGAAGTCGGTCTCAGTGAAGGGAGAGTCATAGCCGATAGTGCGGAAAGCATCATCGCGTATGGGCGAAGAGACATAGTTGTAGCCGAAGCGGATGGAGTAGGAGTCGATGGGCTTGAACTCCATGCCGACCTTGAGTGTGTGCTGCGCCTTGAGCGTCTGCTCAGTCTTCTTGTTGACATTGCGGAAATAGCTGCTGTTGACACCTTCCACCTCGCTGTAGTGGGCTGCGGAGAGGTCGCTGTACTCATATTCAGCTCCGATGGCGAAGGAAGAGCCCACGGTGTGTCCGAGACTGACACCGAACTTCCAAGGAGTGCGGAAATCGTATTCGTACTCGTCGTTGAAGCACTGGGCGTGGAACTCATCGTTGATGAAGAGCTGAGAGCCATTGCTGTCAATCATGCGGTACCATGTGGGCGTGTGAACGCTGACACCCATGCGGAAGGGACTGTCAATGAAGGGGCGGAATATGAGGCCTAACTTGACATCGAAGCCTTCGGCCGTAGTCTTGTACCAGTTGGTCAGGTCGTAGACGGTGCGGTCGATACCTACCTCCTGATAGAAGGACTCGCGAGTGTAGTCTGCAGTGTAGACTCCGACAGAGGTGCCGAGGAAGACGCGGTCGCTGATGTTGAAGGAGAGGTTGATGTCCATCTGGTTGTTATATCCTCTCTCAGCTTTCTCATAGTATGCCGACTGCGCTGGCACTCCCTCGTAGACTATCATGTTGACCTTATCGTTGTCTGCGGGGTCCAGGTATATGTCGCTCGAACCAGCCGAGGGACGGAAGAGAGTGTTGCCGAGGAGAGTCTCTGTGCCGTCGTCGGCAACATGGTAGTAGGACTCATAGAGAAGTCCACCCCGACGGTTGTTGCCTTTGTATATGCCTGCACACATGTCAGCCATGCTGCCGTAGTAGTCGTTAGTGAAGGCATCGGCACAGAGGTTTCCTATCTGGAAAGTCTGGCTGAACGTGTTGTTGAGGTGCTGTATGTCTGTGGCCTGGTTGAAGAAGAAATTGTTCTTCTTGTTGAGGTTGACTCCGAAGTTGACAAACTGCACTCCAGTGCTGGAAGGCGCGTCTACGTCGAAGGCAATGACAGTGCCTATCTGGTCGAAGGACACTCGTGTAGAGGACTGATCCATGGCCTTGTCGTCAGTGAAGAGCAGGCTGGCAGTGGCTGCCACGTCAGAGCGTCGGTAGAGTGCAGTACCAGCAGGGTTAGTGCTCATGACGCTGACATCAGCTCCGAGGGCACCGAGTGCGCCTCCCATGGAGACGAATCGGGCTGTACCGTTGAGTCCGCTTCTTGTGAAAGTTTGCGCATCGTAGGTGTCCTGTGCGTAGGTTGCCACAGGAAGGCTTGTGACGATGGCTGTGAGGATGTATGATCTGAGTGTAAGCATGTATTTTTCTATTTATTTTCTGTAGTGTCGTGAAGTGAAATGTTATTATAAATATATGTGTGCCGCTCATGGACAGGAAGCGAGCAGCTCATGGACAGGAAGCATGGCACCCATCAGGTCATCAGCGCCTGCCGCCGCCTCCGCGTGAGCCACCACCGCCACCGCCGCCGCGTGAGCCGCCTCCGCCGAAGCCAGAAGACGAACTGCGTGAAGGAGTGCTATAGCCAGAAGACGAGCTGCGTGAGGGTGTGCTATTAGAATAAGAGGAACTGCGTGAAGGAGTGCTGCTTGAGCGTGTCGTAGTGCGTGGTGTGGACGGTGTCTGCTGGCTGTCGGAGCGTGTGCGCCCCACCCTGCTGCTGCTGTTCTGGTTTGACTGTGAGCGTACGGGCTGTCCGGCTCTGCGCTCTTGTGCTCTGGCGGCTGCGCTTGAGCGCTGTCCCTCGTATGGTTGCGCACCACGTGAGGCGGCAGAGTTAGTGCGTCCGCTGCGCTGGTCGACATAGCTGGTGTAGGAGTCTGAACGCTGTCCTCGTCCAGAGGAGGAGCGTCCGGCAGAGACAGAGGCGCGTGAGGAGGTGCGTCCGGAGCTGGCACTGGCTACGCCGTAGCGACCGAGAGCCGACGTGCGGAGGGTGTTGTGGGCAGCCATGTGTCCGCGTGAGGAGTTGTATTCACGAGGGACGGTATTGCGGTAGTGGACCACACCGTGCACAGGCGCATGCCAGCATGGTCCCCATCCCCAGTATGCCCAGTGGTGTGGGTGGGTGTAGCCCCAGATGCCGCCATACCAGCAGTCCCATGGTCCCCATGACCATCCGTAGCCCCAGCCGTAGTGCCAGTACCATGGGTCGAAAGGATCATATAGATAGTCCCAAGCTCCGTAAGAATAGCAGAGGTCCCAGTAGTAGGGGCTGGCTATGGCGTAGAGGCGCGGGGAATGGAATCGGACGAGTCGGCGCGAGTAGCGGAAGTCAGCCTCAGGGTCATCTTCATAAGAGGAGTAAGTATCGGAGCTGTCA
Source organism: Bacteroidaceae bacterium (assembly GCA_016302435.1). Taxonomy (GTDB): domain Bacteria; phylum Bacteroidota; class Bacteroidia; order Bacteroidales; family Bacteroidaceae; genus Minthosoma. The sequence continues at coordinate 16,500 of JAEDNQ010000019.1, read as the reverse complement.
GACTGGAGCGTGTCAGCCATGTAGCCGTCTACGTTGACGTATCGCCTGTTGTATTCATCCTCGCTGCGCCTGCTGTCGTTGTACACCTCCACGGCTGCAGGTCGGACTGTCTCGGCGCGTGGGGCCAAGTCAACCCTCTCCACGTCTGCCTTCGCCTTCTTTTTGGAAGGGACGAAATACATGTCATCCTGTGCCATGCTGAGCAATGGCCAGAAAAGTAATGATAGAATGATTAGTCTCTTCATGATGTCTATGCTTTTGATATGTCTATGCTTTTGATATGTCTATGCTGTTTTTTGGAATTGATGGATGTGTGTCCCAAAGCGCCTGCCGATGCCTCGATGGGTCTACAGGAGTCCCTGTGGCAGGGTCGGAAATAGCGCAAGCTTTTTCGTTGTGCAAATGTAATATTTATCCTCGGGACGTGGTAGAATCTTTTCCCTATAATAGAGGGGGAAATCCCTATTTGAACTTTGAGTCTGTGCAAAGATAGACAAAATAGTCCAAATCTCTGCAAATAACATACAAGAATAACATTTTTGGACTATAGTTTTATAGGTTTTTATAATAAAAGCACTAAATTAGCGGAAAATTTTGTTAGAACTCAAGCATAACCTATGAAACACTACACAACATTACTTATTACTTCCGCCTTCTTCTTAGGCTTGGCAAACACTACTGAAGCAGCGGCTTTACAGATGGAGAACGCACCCCTGCTCTCCCCCAAGCACAAGCAGAAAGCCATCACCAGCATCGCTCCTATAGTCGTGGAGACACCTGTGGGCACAGTACCTCGCCTGCCATGGCAGGTATGGGTGACATACAGCGACGGCAGCAAGGAATGGAGGCAGGTGAAGTGGAACAACTACATGCGCTCTACAGAAGAGAGTGAGGCCAACGCTGACATCAATCCAGTGGGCAGCGAATATACCGTGGCAGGCCATGTCATCGGCGACAACACGACAGACAGCGGCTACCCCATCACGGCCAAGGTGAAGGTGACGGACAAGAAGTGGGACGTGCCCAGCAACGTACCCGTGGCTCGCCTCCTTCCTTTAGCCGACGTGACGCTGAAGGGCCACAACCGCCTGACGAACAACCGCGACATGAACATCAAGGCCACCCTGAGTTTTGACATCACTCAGCAGCTCTACAACTACCGCGACACCTACGGCTTGCCAACAGAGGGCTACACCACGTCTGACGGATGGGACGCACCCACATGCAAGCTGAAAGGCCACGGCAGCGGCCACTACATGAGCTCGTTGGCTTTTGCCTTTGCCTCTTGCGACAGGGACAAGGAGACGGCGGAGAAGACAGAACTGCGCAACCGCATGCGCCGCATGGTAGACGAGCTGCGCTCCATGCAGGAGATGACATTCGTCTGGGACAGCACGCTCAACCGCTACCGCGAAGCTCGCGACTATGCGCCCGAAGAAGTGCTTAAAGGCATGAAAGGCTCATGGAAGGACTTTGACGAATATAAGAAAGATGTGAAGAACTACGGATATGGCTACATCAATGCCATACCCCCGGCACACCCAGTACTCATCGAACGCTACGCCCCCTACAACAACGAGGAGGGCGTGTGGGCACCATACTATACCATCCACAAGCAGTTAGCAGGACTTATCGACATAGCCAACAACGTGGACGACAAGGAGATAGCCGACAAGGCTCTGCTCATAGCCAAGGACATGGGACTTTGGGTATGGAACCGCATGCACTACCGCACCTACGTGAAGCAGGACGGAACAAAGGCTGAAAGGCAAGCTCGCCCCGGCAACCGCTACGAGATGTGGAACATGTACATAGCCGGTGAAGTGGGCGGCATGTGCGAGTCGCTCTCACGCCTGAGCGAGATGGTGGCTGACAAGGACGAGAAGGCCAAGCTCTTGGAGGCAGCCAACTGTTTTGACACCCCCGCTCTCTTCGACCCACTGTCAGTCAACATTGACGACATACGCACGAGACACGCCAACCAGCACATACCAATGATAACAGGTGCGCTGCGCTCATACCTGTCAAACGACAACCCATACTATTATAATATAGCATACAACTTCTGGAGCTTAGTGCAGGGACGTTACGCCTATGCCATGGGCGGCGTGGGCAACGTGGAGATGTTCCGCCAGCCATACTCCCAGATGCTGTCCATGAACACCAACGTCATGAGCGACTGGCATCGCGACATGTACCCCAACCCCGACATCAACGAGACGTGCTGCGCCTACAACCTGGCAAAGCTCTCCAAGGACCTCAACTGCCTCGACCCCGACAACGCTCAGTATATGGACTACTACGAGCGCCTGCTCAACAACCAGATAGTGGGCTCGCTCCATCCTGACCACTGGGCTGTGACCTACCAGTATGCCGTGGGCATGAACGCCATCAAGCCATTCGGCAATGAGACACCACAGGCGACATGCTGCGGCGGAACAGGAGTGGAGAACCACGTGAAATATCAGGAGGCAGCCTACTTCGTTAGCGACAACACCGCCTGGGTGGCTCTCTACATGCCAACGACAGCACTGTGGAGAGAGAAAGGCGTCACAATAGAGCAAGACTGCGAATGGCCGGCACAAAGCAGCGCCATCACAGTGAAGATGGCAGAAGGCAAGACCAACGCCTCTTTCGCGCTCAAGCTCCGTGTGCCCTACTGGGCTACGGAGGGCTTTGACATCAAGCTCAACGGCAAGTCGATAGCTAAGCAGTACCAGCCCTGCTCCTATGCGGAGATTCCTCAGCGCACATGGAGCGACGGCGACAAAGTGGAAGTCTTCATGCCTTACACCACCCACATCTCTTGGGGACCCGACAAGATGGATCTTGCCGCCACAGGCAAGAACGAGGTGCGCACACCGTTTGAGCCCAAGTGGGTGGGCGCCATCATGTATGGTCCGCTCGTCATGGCCACACCCGATGTCAAGGAATGGAAAGACGCCGACTTCGACCTCTCGTCATCTCTGTCCGAGATAAGACCAGTAGAGCCACAGGGCGACGACCACACAGGCGGCAAGCTCTTGAGCCTGAAGATGGAGACAAAGGAGGGACGCACCGTCTCCTTCACACCCGACTACTACCAGACAGACCACTCCACTCACTACCTTCGCCTCAATGTCGACAACGGCACCAAGAAGAAAGCCAAGAAAGGCATAGACAAGAGCAACCTCGAACAAGCCCTCACGCTCGCCAAGGAGCGCATGGAGGCTCAGGCCGCATGGAACGCTCTTACAGTCAAGGTTCCAGCCTTCTCTCCTTGGGCACCAAATGGCTTCGCTCGCCTGACCAAACAGGTAGAGCAGGCAGAGAACATCATGGCCAAGGGCAAGAAAGAGGTCACTCAAGAAGAAATAAACAAGGCTGTGTCCGCCCTCAACGTCGCCATCAACACCATGCGCCCTGGCAACCTTGCCGAACCAGAAGACCTCAGCGAACTGCTGCCCATGCTCACAGAAGCCAAGAACATACCGAACAAGAGCACAGAGCTCCGCGACGCCATCAACTATGCAGACATGGTTGTGCAGTACGTCAACGACGGTTCGGGCACCCACGACCTCATCGACAAAGCCATCAAGGGTCTGAAAGCCACTATCAAGTAGTCGACCAACATATTATTTTCTACTCTTCTACACCTCCATAGCCACAACACACGATACAGCTATGGAGGTGTGCTGTCTTTCGACCTCCCAACCACACTTTTGACCTCCCAACCACGCTTTTGACCTATTTAACGGTAGGAAAGAGAAAAAAACACACTCGAACATTTAATTTTTTCAGAAAATACTTTCCTGTTACAAGAAAAATAGCTACTTTTGCACTAATTTGTTTGAAAGCCACTCTGCCAGCTACTTGCTTAGGCGGTTTTCTACACAAACATCGAAATATATTAAATAAAATATCATGGCAACCAACAATTATCAAGAACTAAGAACAGACGAGCCACTCGCACTCGACGTGCAGCTCAACAAGACAGAAGAGTACATCGAAAAGAACTGGAAGAAAATCTTAATCGCTCTCGCAGCCGTCATCGTGGTAGTATTAGGCGTATACTTCTACCGTATGCACATGGCCGAAAAGGAGGCAGCTGCTCAGAAAGCCATCGTGGCAGCACAGACAGCATTCGCCCAGCAGCAGTATGACCAAGCCCTCAACGGAGACGGCAACAGCAAGGGATTCATCAAGATCATCGACGAATTCAGCGGAACTCAGACAGCCAACCTCGCCAAGCTCTACGCAGGACTGGCATACGCCAAGACAGACAAGACAGACGAGGCTATCAAGTACCTCGAAGACTACTCAGCCCAGGACGACGAGATTGTCTCTCCAAACGCTATCGCAGCCCTTGGCAACCTCTACATACAGAAGGGCGACAACGAGAAGGGCGCTCAGACCCTCATCAAGGCTGCTGACAAAGCAAACAACGATGCCATCAGCCCCGTATGCCTCCGTCAGGCTGGCGAAGTATATGAATCTATGGGTCAGAAAGATAAAGCAATTGAGCTCTACAACCGCATAAAGAAAGACTACTTCCGCAGCCCTATAGCAAGAGACATAGAGAAGTATATCGAAAGAGCTACAAAATAAAATAAAGCCGTTCTATTCGCAGGAAACGGATTATAGATTTTGCCTAACGGGAAGTGAGGGAACAGTACCATGGATATTTCCCCCATCTTCCCTTTTTTTGTCTACGCAACCCACTCCACATCAATATCACACTATGGCAACAAAAAATCACAACCTATCAGAATACGACATCAACTCTGTGCCTGACGCCAAGGGCATGACCTTCGGCATTGTCGTGGCAGAATGGAACGAGAACATCACAGCAGCCCTTCTTGAGGGTGCCAAATCCACACTCATCAAACATGGCGTAGACCAAGACGACATCAACGTCATGACAGTGCCTGGCAGCTTCGAACTCATCTATGGCGCAGCACAAATGGTCAAGACAGACGTCGACGCAGTCATCGCCATAGGATGTGTCATCAGAGGCGACACTCCCCACGACAGATACATCTGCCAGGGAGTGACAGCAGGACTCTCACAGCTCAATGCCCAGCAGGACACACCCGTCATCTATGGCCTCATAACCACCCTCGACATGGAGCAGGCTCAAGACAGAGCCGGAGGCAAGATGGGAAACAAAGGCGACGAGTGCGCCATCACAGCTATCAAGATGGTGGACTTCCGCCGCAAGATAAAGGGATAGCGCAAGCGCAAAACCCACCTACAATAGAATAGGGCAAGAACAAAGGTCGAAAATCAACAACGCAGAGGAGAAAAAAGGTGTTAAGAAGATTAGAGAAAATATTGGTTCAAACGATTGGAGTAATAGTTGCACTATATACCATTATAGTGCTGATATTCAGTTTGCCAATAATGCAACAATCCTTGGCAGGAATAGCCGAGTCCATCCTTTCCGACCAACTGAAGTCGAAGGTATCCATCGGCAGCGTGAACCTTGGTTTTCTCAACCGCATAATCATAGACGACATAGTGGTGCTCGACCCTCACGACGATGAGGTAGCCACCATAGCCAGAGCGACAGCAGGGGTCAACCTGCTATCGCTCTGCGCTGGTGAAATAAACATCACATCGGCACAGCTCTTCGGCGTCAAGACCCACCTCCACCGCCCCACCCCCGACGGCGAGCCCAACTTCCAGTTTCTGCTCGAAGCCTTTGCCTCGAAGGACGACAAGCCATCTGCCCCTGTCCATCTCAACGTAGGAGCCCTCATAGTGCGCAACGTCGATGTCGACTACGACATCCTGTCTGCCCCACGAGCCGACCGCAGGCTCGACATGAACCACTTGCACCTACGCAGCGTGGGCTTCAACCTGTCCGTGACATTCCACACCGACGACTCGCTCTGCCTGTCCATCAAGAGGCTCAGAGGCAAAGAAGCCAACTCGCAGCTTGCCATAAGAGACGCGCAGCTGCTGATAGCAGCCAACAGGGACATGGCCCAGCTGAGCAACTGCCACGTAGCTCTGCCCCACTCCCATATAGACATCCCCTATGTCCATGCCGACTACCGACGCTTCGCCTCTGAAGGCGCGTTCAACCTGAGCACATCGCCCATATCCTCACGAATAGACTTCCGCGACCTCGCCCCGCTCTTCAGCCAGGCGGAGAAGATGGAGTCGCCCATGTTAGTGACATGCCACATGAATGGCAACGAGAAGCATATAGAAGTGGCAGACATCGACATCGAGTCGACCGACAAGGACATAGTGCTGAAGGCCAAGGCATGGGCAGACAATATCCTCGTAGACAGCGCGAGAGCCGTGCACGCCGAAGTAGAGCGTCTGCATCTGGGCAGCGCCAAGGCGAGGCTGATAGCTGACGCCCTGCAGGTGAAGGAGGACAGCCTGATACACCGCTTAGGCCACATAGACATGAGCGGAGAATTCCACTTGCTGCCAAAGTCCAATATGGCTGCCAACGCAGACATCATACTGTCGGAAGCAGGCCACATAACGTGCAATGCCACGATGAGCGAGCAGAAGCAGCTCAAAGCCGCCGTCACGGCAGACGACCTCAACATAGGGCTGCTGCTGCCAGCTTCGGGTCTCGGCACCACATCGCTCTCCATAGAGTCAGACGTCAACCTGAGCACCACCAAGCCCTTTCCACAGGGCACGGCAGAAGTGGCAATAAGCCACCTCAACTACAACGGCTACAACTTCCGCGACATCCGGATAGAGGCAGAGACATCGGCTGAGACACTCAGAGCCCAACTGGACATGAGGGACGAAAACGCCGTGGTGGCCCTCTCGGGCTCCTATGCCGACGCCGCCACAAAACGCATAACGCTCGTGGGCGACATGCCGCTGCTCGCCTTGGCACGCACTCACCTGATAAAGTCAGACAAGGACGAAACGGTGGCATTGTCCGTCGATGCCGACCTCTCCGGCAGTGACTGGCAGCATCTGCTCGGCCACATCAACCTCTCTGACATGCAGATCAGCACAGCCGACAATGACTACCCTCTCGGCGACATCACCGTGTCAGCACAGCCGATAGAAGGCGGTCGCACTCAGTATGCTGTCATGAGCGACATGCTCAAGGCAGACATCACAGGGCAGGTGAATCTGCAAGACATAACCGCAGGCTTCGCCAACCAGATAGCAAAACATCTGCCCCTCTTCATCCGACAGAAGCCTACCGCCGACCTCGACTTCGACTACAGCCTCCAGCTCAGCGAGTCGCCTGTGCTCCACTATCTGACATCGGCCGACTTCTACCTCAACAGCCCCGTGAAGCTCTACGGCACGCTCTGCTCGTCATCATCGACCATGACAGCCACGCTCGACGCTCCTTCGGTCACTTACAACGGCCAGGCATACGACAACATTTCGCTTGTCTGCTCCTCCACACCTACCCAGCTCAAGGTGCACGCCATAGCCAACAGCTTAAAGGAGAGCTACGACGACGAGGTGCCATCGGAATCCATGACCCTCGACGTGACAGCCGACGTGCACTCCAACCGTGTGGCTTCAGACATCTATCTCAACACCAACGGCCGCAACAACATCTCCATACATCTCCTGCCCACAGTGCAGTTCAAGGACTCTATAGGCAAGACAAAGACCGACATAGAGCTGAGACCCTCCCATGCCGTCATCAACGACACCACCTGGACAGTGTCACCCTCAAGCATAGAGCTGTACGGGAAGGACATCGTGTGCCACAACGTGAGATTTGCCAACAACAGCAACAGCTACCTCAACATCGACGGCAAGGCCACAGCCGACCCCGAAGACGCCCTGGTCGTAGACCTCAATGACGTGGAGATAAAGTACATCCTCTCCTTGATCGACTTCGATGCGGTGCGCTTCGCCGGAAAGACCTCGGGCACCATCACCATGAATAATGTCATGGCAGGGGACAACCCAGACTTGTCGGCAAAAATAAGCGTGAAGAATCTGACCATCCAGGAGGGACCGCTCGGAGACGCTGAGATAAAGGCACGCTGGGACAGCAAGATCAATGGCATCGTTGTCGACGGGCGAATGGTCGACCTCTATGCGGTGCAGGAATCCCTCACAGGAAATGAGAGGAGCATGACGGGCGTGACTACCGTCAGCGGATGGATATCGCCTGCCAAGAATGACATGAAGTTAGACATCGACACTCGCAACACCAACGCCGCCTTCCTTCACGGCTTCCTCGGAGGCATATTCAAGGAGATAAACGGACATGTGTCAGGACCCATCAGCGTGATAGGCCCTCTCAATGACGTGAATATCGTGGGCAAGGCAGTGCCTAATCTGAATCTGCGTCTGAAAGCCACCAATGTGCCTTACCACATAGAGGGCGACACCATCTCGCTCCAGCCTTACCTGTTCGACTTCCGCAACATCAGCCTCTTCGACCGCTTCGGCCACGAGTCGGTGCTCAACGGCAGAGTGACGCACAAGAACATGAAGAACTTCAAGTACGACTTTGATGTCAAGCTTCACGAGCTCTTGGCATACGACGAGAAGGAGTTCAACAGCGACAAGTTCCTTGCCACCGTCTTCGCCGACGGCTCGCTCTCCATATCTGGCTCCGACGGCCATCCGCTGTATGTCAAAGCACAAATAACGCCTACGCGCGGCTCCGTGTTCGCCTACGACGCTGCCACGCCCGACGCCATCACGACAAGCTCGTTCATCACTTTCCACGACCGCGACTCTCTGACCTCCGCACAGCTCTCGCCCACCGCCAAGCGCAAGCCTGCCATGACCGATGTCGACAGGGAGAAGGACTCGTTAGCCATCATCAAGGAAGCCAAGAAGAACTACAACAGCGACATATACATAGACTTCGACATCGACCTCACTCCAGCCTGCGAGGTGAAGCTGCGCATGGACAATCTGGACGACGGATACATGCGCACGTTCGGCAATGCCAAGCTCTCTGCCAAATGGTACAACAAGGGAGCTTTCCAGCTCTTCGGCAACTACAACATCTCCTCTGGCTCCTACCGCCTGTATCTGCAGGACATCATCTTCCGCGACTTGGCCCTTCAGCCAGGGTCAGTGGTGGAGTTCAACGGCAATCCGTTTGACGCCAACATCCATCTCGTCTGCCACCACACCATCAACTCAGTCCCTCTGAGCGACCTGACCGCCACCACCGCCTTCAGCCAGAACAACAAGGCAAAGGTTGTCTGCATCCTTGACATCACTGGCAAGCTGGGCAACATGGACTTCAAGTTTGGCATGGATCTGCCCAATGTCAACGAAGAGACGAAGCAGTTAGTGCGCTCGATGATAAACTCTGAGGAAGAGATGAACACGCAGATGATATACCTGCTCGGCCTCGGACGCTTCTACCCCAACGAGTACATACGCAACAATGGCGGCGGCAACTCCGGGCAGGCCATGAACTCCCTGCTATCCTCCACCCTTAGCGGTCAGATAAACCAGATGATCAGCAACGTCATAGGCACGCAGAACAACTGGAACTTCTCTTCTTCGCTGACGACAGGCGAGAAGGGATGGGACGACCTCGACGTGGAGGGCACACTCTCCGGCCGCCTGTTCGACGACCGCATCCTCATCAACGGAGCGTTCGGCTATCGGGACAATGCCATGACCAACCAGGGCAACTTCATCGGCGACTTCGAGGTGAAGTGGCGACTGAACCGCAATGGCGACATCTATCTGAAAGCATACAACCAGACGAACGACCGCTACTTCACCAAGGCCACCCTCAACACACAGGGTCTCGGCATCTCCTTGCAGCATAACTTTGAAGCCATCAGGGCAAGGATGAAGAAGAAGAAGAAAGATAAGAGCTCCAAGGATTCAGACGACCAATAGGCTTTCAGTATTCTTCGGACAAAGAGCATAGCCCTGGCTTGCCCCTGAAAGGGCAAAAGCCCATAGCTCAGGGCAGAGCGAAGCGGATTATAACACAGGGCGGATGCGACATCGCATATCAACCGCGATGAAAGCGGATAGTCGCCCTCTCTAAGAAAGACAAAAGCAATCCTCATAGTAGCGAGGATTGCTTTTATTTGAGACGGAGATGTTGTCGTGGAGGTGGAAGGGGTGAGAAGCTATCAGATGAGCGGCATGCCGGCTTCAGCACACTCTCGCCTCATCTCTTCTGGCCAGATGGATGCCTGTATCTCGCCGACATGGAGCTTGTGGAGGAGCACCATGCAGAGGCGGCTCTGGCCGATGCCTCCGCCGATGGAGAGGGGAAGCTGGTCGCTCATAAGCTTCTGGTGGAAATAGAGGTTGAGGCGGTCCATCTTGTCTTCGATCTGGAGCTGGCGGAGCAGGCTCTCCTTGTCTACGCGGATGCCCATGGAGCTGAGCTCGATGCTGCGGTTCATGACAGGATACCATATCATGATGTCGCCGTTGAGTCCGTAGTAGCCGTCTTCGTTTGGTGTGCTCCAGTCGTCGTAGTCGGGTGCGCGTCCGTCGTGTTTCTCTCCGTTGGACAGTTTGCCTCCGATGCCAATGATGAAGACGGCTCCGTATTTCTTGCAGATGGCGTCTTCACGCTCCTTGGGGGTGAGGTCGGGGTACATCTGCAGGAGTTGCTCTGAGTGGATGAAGTGTATCTGCTCGGGCAGGAAGGGCTTTATCTGTGGATATATCTCGCAGACGAGGTATTCGGTGCGGAGTATGGCTGCGTAGATGTCTTGGACTATGCGCTTGAGGAAGCTGAGGTTGCGGTCGGCTGTGGTGATGGTGCGGCACCAGTCCCACTGGTCAACGTAGAGGGAGTGGGTGTTGTCGAGCTCTTCGTCTCCTCGTATGGCGTTCATGTCGGTGTAGAGTCCGTAACCAGGCTGGAGGTTGTATTCTGCGAGCATGATGCGCTTCCACTTGGCTAAGGAGTGGACGACTTCTGCTACCTGGTCGCCCATGTCCTTGATGGGGAATGAGACTGGTCGCTCGACTCCGTTGAGGTCGTCGTTGATGCCTAAGCCTCGGAGCACGAAGAGGGGCGCGGTGACTCGGCGCAGGCGAAGTGCAGTAGACAGATTGACTTGAAAAAAATCTTTGATTTGCTTTATTCCCTGTTCTGTCTGCACGGGGTTGAGTAGAGGTTTGTATCCTTCTACCTTGATAAGTTTGCTCATATTGTTGTTTTGTTTCTTTTTTGTTGTCTTTTGGTATTTGCGTTGTTCGGTGGCAGGAGGGGATGAATGGGCTGCCGTTTCAAAATCGGATGCAAAGTTAATATTATTTTTTCATTCAGAAAGAATAAATCTAAGAAAATTTTTGCAAAGTGTAAGAAAAATCACATTCCACCCTTACAAAATAACAGTAGGAATGGCTTTTAGTCGTTCTATTTGACACTTAGCCGTCTTTTGCCCCGGAGTCATGCCTATGTGGCGTGCGGATGGCCGCGATGTTGCGCCGCAGGGTGAAAAAGACTGGGGGGCGAGAGTAGAAATGCTTATTTTTGAATGTTTCACATTATAAATAATGTAGTTTCATGTTTTTTTCGTAACTTTGCACTCGTTTTTGTGATGACAACAAGAATCTGCAAACAATAATCATAGCATATAGACACATCGATGATAGATTTTGACTTTGACGACCTGATTGAAGATGAACCCGAAGGAAACGAGGGCTTCATCGCCCGCATAGACCATTTTGACAAAATAGACAGAAGCTATTCTTTCGAATCTGGAGAAGAGTTGCCCGTAGTCCCTCTGAGGGGCAACATGCTCTTCCCCAACACCATCATATCCATCAACATAAGGAGAAAGAGTGCGCTGAAGGTCATTAAGGAGGCAGAGAAGAAGCACACCGTCTTTGGCGTTTTCAGCCAGAAGGACGACAAGGTGGATGAACCTGACTTTGACGACATGTACACCTTGGGCACGCTGGCTAAGGTCATCAAGGTGATAACGATGCCTAACGACATGCAGACTGCCATCGTCTGCGGACTGGAAAGGGTGAAGCTGCTCGACATGCGCAAAAGTTCTTCTTACTTCTTAGGCAGGATGGAGAGCTGTCCGGAGAATGACATTGACTATGAGGAGGATGAGTACGAGATTCTCAAGGAAGAATGTAAGGAAGCCACGCTCTCTCTCTTGGACAACATTGACAACATGGAGTCTCTCTCGCTCTCTATAAAGGGACAGGCGGAAGAGCTGGACATTGTCAACTATATCTGCTCAAACATCAACATAAGCAACAGGACACGGTATGAGATGCTCTGCATGGACGATCTGCTGAAGCGTGCCTACCGTCTGTTGGATATCATCACCCGCGAACAGCAGATTGTCGATATAAGGCAGTCGATACAGAAGCGCACAAGACAGGACCTGGACAAGGAGCAGAAGGACTATTTCCTCCGACACGAGATGGAGAAGATACAGGAGGAGCTCGGCGACAAGAGGATGGGTAATCCCGACATAGAGGAGCTGCAGGAGATGGCGCGGACGAAACATTGGTCGCTGAAGGTACAGAACCACTTCAACAAGGAGCTGAAGGCTCTCACTTATCTCGCCACTGGCTCGCCCGACTATCAGGTGCAGTTCAACTACCTCCGCACTCTGCTCTCGCTGCCGTGGGACGACTGCTCGGAAGACAGCATCAACCTCAATGCGGCTCAAAAGCTACTGGACAAGCACCACTACGGCATGGAGAAGGTGAAGGAGAGAATCATTGAGCACCTCGCCGTGCTGAAGCTGCGCAAAGACTTCAAGAGCCCCATCCTCTGCCTCTACGGTCCGCCGGGTGTGGGCAAGACTTCGCTCGGAAAGAGCATAGCGGAGTCGATGAAGAGGACGTATGTGCGCATGTCGCTCGGTGGACTGCACGACGAGGCGGAGATAAGGGGGCACAGGAAGACGTATGTCGGTGCCATGCCGGGGCAAATCATAAAGAAGCTCATCAAGGCTGGCAAAAGCAATCCTGTCTTCATCCTGGACGAGATAGACAAGATACTCACCGACACCTCTAAGGGCGACCCATCGTCTGCGCTGCTCGAAGTGCTGGACCCGGAACAGAACTCCTCCTTCCACGACAACTACCTCGACTGCGAGTATGACCTGTCGAACGTCATGTTCATAGCCACGGCCAACAACATCAGCACCATCCCTGCCCCACTCCTCGACCGCATGGAGCTCATAGAGGTGAGCGGCTACATAACTGAGGAGAAGATTGAGATAGCCAAGCGGCATCTGCTGCCCAAGGCTCTCGAAGACGCCGGAATGGGCAAGATGAGGATAAAGATGAACAAGGCTGCTATTGAGAAAATCATAGAGGACTACACGCGCGAGTCGGGCGTGAGAAATCTGGAGAAGCAGATAAAGCAGGTGGTAAGAAAGATTGCCGTCGAATATGCCAAGCACAACACGCTGCCTAAGGGCACCATCAGCACGGAGGACGTGACGAAGTATCTCGGCACGGAGCCTTTCTCTCGCGACAAGTATCAGGACAATGACTTCTGCGGTGTGGTGACGGGACTGGCGTGGACAAGCGTGGGAGGCGAGATCCTCTTCGTGGAGACATCTATCGACAACGGCAAGGGCGGCAAGCTCGGTCTGACGGGCAATCTGGGCGACGTGATGAAGGAGTCGGCTACCATTGCCTTGCAGTACATAAAGGAGCACTGTGACATGCTGGCCGTCACTCCCGAATATTTCGACTCGCACAACATACACATCCACGTGCCTGAAGGCGCTACGCCAAAGGACGGACCTTCGGCTGGCATCACCATAGCGACGTCGTTGGCAAGTGCCATCAGCCGACGCAAGGTGCGCAAGTGCCTGGCCATGACGGGGGAGATAACGCTGAGGGGCAAAGTGCTGCCCGTGGGAGGCATCAAGGAAAAAATACTTGCTGCCAAACGCGCAGGCATAACGGACATCATCATCTGCCACGACAACAGGCGAAACATTGACGACATCCCGCAAAAGTATCTGACTGGGTTAACTTTCCACTATGTTGACACCATAAAGGATGTGCTCGACTTCGCTCTGCTTTAGCGGCTATGCGACGAGGGGACGAACGGGCGTGACCCATGCGGCAGAAAGCTGACCGTATTTCTCTCTCTGAGCTTCCTTCAAATACACTCACTCATAACAACAATCATTGAAACTCATGACCTTCGAACTACAGCATACTGACCCCCACTCTTCTGCAAGAGCCGGTCTTATCCACACGGACCACGGAGACATACAGACACCTATCTTCATGCCTGTAGGCACGCAAGCCACAGTGAAGGGTGTTCACCTGCACGAGCTCAAGGACGACGTGAAAGCACAGATAATTCTCGGCAACACCTACCACCTCTACCTGCGCCCGGGACTGGACGTCATCGAAGCAGCTGGCGGGCTACACCGATTCAACGGTTTTGACCGCCCGATGCTGACTGACAGCGGCGGATTCCAAGTGTTCTCGCTGGCTGGCATACGCAAGATAAAAGAGGAGGGAGTGGAGTTCCGCAGCCACATAGACGGCAGCAAGCACTTCTTCAGCCCTGAGCGCGTCATGGACATAGAACGCTCTATAGGGGCTGACATCATCATGGCTTTTGACGAGTGTCCGCCCGGCACCAGCGACTATGCGTATGCGAAAAAGTCTTTGGCTCTCACCGAACGGTGGCTCGACAGATGCATACAGCGATTTAACGAGACGGAGCCTAAATATGGCTACCACCAGAGCCTCTTCCCCATAGTGCAGGGATGCACCTACCGCGACCTGCGCATCAGGGCGGCAGAGAACGTGGCTTCGAAGGGGGCTGAGGGCAATGCCATAGGCGGATTGGCTGTGGGCGAACCGACTGAGGTCATGTATGAGATGGTGGAGGTGGTCAACGGCATCCTGCCAAAGGACCGGCCGCGATACCTCATGGGGGTGGGCACTCCTGTCAACCTATTGGAGAACATAGAGAGGGGCGTAGACATGTTCGACTGTGTCATGCCTACGCGCAATGGGCGCAACGCTCAGATATTCACTCAGCACGGCACTGTCAACCTGCGAAACAAGAAGTGGGAGATGGACTTCTCTCCGCTCGACCCTGACGGCACGTCGTATGTGGACAGCGCTTACTCGCGCGCCTACGTGCACCATCTCTTCAAAGCGCAGGAGCTGCTCGCCCTGCAGATAGCGTCTATCCACAACATTGCGTTCTACCTCTGGCTCATGGGGCAGGCACGGGAGCATATCATCAAGGGGGACTTCTGCGTGTGGAAGGCGCGCATGGTCGAGGAACTTTCTCGACGTCTCTAATGAACTTTCATCAAACAAACTAAATGGCAAACATAGAAGACACATCAAAGGCTAAGCGCAAGGCAGGCATAGGCAGATGGATAGTACAGCACTCTCCACTGTCCCGACTCGACCGATACATCATAGGAAAGTTTCTCGGCACGTACTTCTTCTCCATCATCCTCATCATAAGCATCGCTGTCGTCTTCGACTTCAACGAGAACATTGACAAGTTCATGCGATTTGATGCGCCGATGGAAGAGATTTTCTTCGACTATTACCTCAACTTTGTGCCATACTATTCTAACCTCTTCAGCCAGCTCTTCGTCTTCATAGCTGTCATCTTCTTCACCACAAAGCTGGCGGACAACTCGGAGATTATAGCCATGCTCTCCACTGGCACAAGCTTCGCCCGACTCGTGAGGCCCTACATGATAGCGGCGGCTATCATAGCTTCGATAAACTACACGCTCGGTGCTTACGTCATTCCGGTAGGAAACATCAAGCGAGTGCGCTTTGAGAACAGATATAAAAACCGCGGACGACAGGACTACAGCGCTAATGTGCAGCTTGAAGTGGACACGGGGGTCATAGCCTATTTCGGCAGATATGAGGAGAGGCTCAAGATGGCATACGACTTCACGCTCGACAGCTTTGAGGACAAAAAACTGGTCAAGCACCTGCAGGCAGTCACCATACAGTATGACACGCTGTCTTACGAGCCATATCACTGGATCATCACTGGCTACCAGACGAGAGACCTGCAGGGAAGACGCGAAATAATCAGGAGCGGCTCTAAACTCGACACGGTCATCAAGGTCATGCCGCAGGACCTCATGGCTTCGAGAGACATGGAGATGACGCTCACCATGCCACAGCTCGAAGAGCACATAAAGAGGCAAAAGGCAAGAGGATTCGCCAACATACAGAAGTTTGAGGTGGAGTACTGGAAACGAGGGGCATCGTCCTTCGCCACGTTCATCCTCACCATCATCGGTGTCTCCATCTCGGCTCGAAAACGAAAAAATGGTATGGGTATTGCGTTGGGCATCGGACTGGCTCTCATACTCACATACATCATGTTCCAGACCGTAGTGTCGAGCATGGCTGTCAACGCCAACTTCCCTGCTGCCATTGCTGTATGGATTCCTAACTTCATCTTTGCCTTCATAGCGTACTATTACTATAAAAAGGCTCCAAGATAATGAAGAGGCATAAAACACTGAAGGCTCACAAACAATGAAGGCATCAAGATAATAAAGGCATCAAGATAAAGCAGCCACCCAGAATAAAAAACCAAAAATTCGATTAACC
>JAEDNQ010000018.1 GCA_016302435.1 Bacteroidaceae bacterium | reverse complement strand
AACAAAAATAACATCAGATATTATCAGTTACATGCATGTATAATTGTTAAATATACATGGTTTGTAAAAGCGTGTTAATTATTCACAAACGAAATATTGCTTCATTTGGCACTGAACGTCTCGAACGTACCATCGTCGAAGAAGATGCGCACTTCGACCACCTTGCGCTGGGGGAGACGCTGCTGACGTATGGTCTCAGCCACGACGTCCTGAAGTGTGAAAGGTGAAAGACCTTGCATGCCTGCTTCCGCTCTGGATGACCGGGAAGAGGACTGGAAGGACGAGACGGATGGAGCGGACGAGGTGGAGGAAGAACGGAAGGGGCGCACATCGTCAGGACAGGAAACGAAGGGGCGCTGATTGGCTACTGGCATGTCGGTGTCGGACGCATAGGAGGATGACTCACCATCCACATTTATATTATTGTCCGCTCCCGATGATGGCGTCGACTCACCAGTAGACGAATCGTCGGCATCGCGATACATCTCTCCCTCTCCATAGAAGAGCCAGGCTGGGTTGATGTCGGGGAAGGCCTGAGTGATGCTTCGGAGGATGTTGAGCGAGGGTTCGGTGCGACCATTGCGTATGTGGGAGAGAGTGCCAGGGGCTATGCACACCTCGTTGCAAAACTGGGTGCTGTTGAGCCCCTTCTCCTTGATGATAAGCTCTATTTTGTCTTTGTCAGTCATAATGGTGTGTGGTTTGAAAGTTTTTACAAAGGTAGGCATTATATTTCAATCACCAAAATTTTCAAGTGTATTTTTACAAATCCTATCTTATATTTTTATATAATTGAAATTTATATCATCAAACTACATCTGTAAATATCATTACTTTTGTAAAGTCGTTTCAGAGTTTCATTTTGTATTCAATATAGGCTATCACTTCCTAAATTTAGGCTTTATTATTGGTTTTCTGCCTGTTACGGTTATGTATTATTGTAAATATACCATATATTACACCAAAAACCACTGTTTAAAGCGAATATTCACACCATATATCAACGCTATCCATGTTCACAAGACTGTAATTTTATGGTTTTCTGTGTGTTATACTATGCTTATACAGTACGCATAATTATGCATTCATCTTTTTATATCTATACATTTGTAAATACATGATTGCAACTTTCTATTTACAAATCAAAAGACCACTACCCCATTGTATGTTTGACAAATGTAAATTGATTTTACAAACCCCTTGCTTTCATAATGTAAAACGCATGGTAGTAAACGCAAACAAGCATTAAAGTAAAATGCACTCCCCTATTTACCCTACCCAAAATCACGTCAATTTACGAGAGCGAGACAGAGCTGCACACCTCGCTTTTCAGCCTCAAAATAGCCCATTCTCCAACCATCATTTTGGGTTCTAACCCATTGATTTTCCTATGAGATAAGCCCAAAATTCTTGTTCGGATTTTTGAGCGAAATAGATTTTGAACCATCCAAAATCACGAGTTTTGACCCCTGTTTTTCATGCTTCCCATCTTCTGCAAGACCGTTTTCTCCCCTCTTTCATTGCAAAATCAGGCAGGAAAATCGAGCCGCCCAAGCTCTTTGGCTGATTTTTTAGAACAAAAAAAATAGGGCGCTCATCCACACAGATGGATGAACGCCCTCGGACGATGTCTTGCGCCAAGGTCGAGGCGCAAGGCAAACGATGGTCAGTGGAGAATGAAGTAGAGAAGTTCATGCATGACATCCTCGTCGGTCATGTTGCCCTTCCCCACACCCTTGAGTCTGGCATCGGCCTCTCTCAGCTTGCCGATGATCTGCATTGTCTTCATGGCTGAGTAGTGGCGCATGGCCGTGGTGTAGTCGCGGAGCTGCCAGGTTGTCTTGAGCTCGAGGTGGGTCATGAGTCCCCTCTCGCTTCGGTCGGGAGCATAGTAGGCCTGCATCACTCCGGCGAAGAGATTGAAGAGAGCAGCCACGCACGCTATGGGCGAATTGAGCTTCGGATTGAGTTCCATGCGGAAGAGAATCTTGTTGGACAAAGCCACGTCATGGTTGCACACAGCAGTACGCAACTCCCACACATTGAACTCCTTAGACACTCCTATGCCTTCCTTCACCATGTTGGCGTCAATGCGGTTCTGCCCAGGCTTGAGAGCCAGGACAAGCTTGTCGAGCTCGCTTGCCATGCGGTTGAGGTCTGTCCCGACGCTCTCGGCGAGCATCTGGCAGGCATCAGGCTCGATGCCCACGGTCTTTCGACGCAGATAGTCGGTTATGAACTGAGGTAACATGCCGTCTTTCAATCGGTTGCTCTCAAAGACCACACCCACCTTCTCTATGGCAGCCAACAGCTTGCGCTTGTTTTTCAGAAGGCCATTTTTATAGCAAATCACTAATATTGTTGTAGAAGACGGACTTGACACATAAGATTCGAGAGCCTCTATGTTTAACAGATTCTGCGCCTCTTTAACAATTACCAGTTGATATTTTGCCATCATAGGAAATCTTCTTGCAGCCATGGCAATGTCAGCCACGTCAGTTTCCTTGGTGCAGTAGACGACTGTCTCGTTGAAATCCCTCTCTTCTTCCTTGAGGGCATTGGCGGCTATGAAGTCGCACACACGGTCGATGTAGTACGACTCCTCGCCCATGAGCAGGTAGACGGGCACGAACTCCTGTCGTCGCACCTGTTCAACTATGTCGCGATGTGTAATGTTTGTTTTTGCCATAATAAATATCGTGTATCGGACGATGTCCTTATAAGCCGTTGTGCACTCCATGCCGATGTTTTTGTGGGCTCAGAAAGCAAATTTGAGCCTCTGCAGTGGATATGTCGGCAGGGAGTGCACGGTCGTAGGATTCTTTTTTGTATCTTTGCATCAGATATTCCCCATCCTCAATCATTATTTTTTTATTATCCCACCCCCTATGATACAGCATCTGAATTTACCGGCCTGCGATGTCAAGACGCGCAATGCTGACGGCATGCTTCAAATCTTTGACATGTTGCGCAACAGATTTGTGAAGCTCACTCCCGAGGAGTGGGTGCGCCAGCATTTTGTGCACTTCCTGAAGGACCGCCACGGCTACCCTGCTGCCCTCATGGCCAACGAGGTGGCTGTGACGCTCAACGGGATGAGCAGGAGGTGTGACACTGTGGTGTATGACAAGAAGGGGTTGAAGCCGTTGATGATTGTGGAGTATAAGGCTCCGGCTGTTGGCATCACTCAGAGGGTGTTCAACCAGATATGCCGTTACAATATGGTTTTAGAGGTGGAGTATCTGATTGTAAGCAACGGGCTGAAGCACTACTGCTGCCGTGTCAACTTGGAGGATGGCAGCTATGAGTTCTTGCCGTCGGTGCCGAGCTATGAGGAGTTAAGCAGTCGGGCCTATAGGTTGTGAGGTGGAGCCCTGCCGCACTATTGAGGCATTTTGTCATACATGGCCTTCCACCATGTGTCGTCATCTTTGAGCCATTTTTCAAACCAGGCTAAGATGGTATTTTGCCACTTCACCTTCTTGTCGTAGTCGACGATGCCGTGGTCCTGTCCCTCTACAACGACGAGGGCTGTGGGACGGCCGAGGAGTTTGAGGGCTGTGTACATCTGTATGCTTTCGCCTATGGGCACATTGGTGTCTGCCGTGCCGTGGAGGAAGAGGATGGGTGTGTGTATCTTGTCTGCATTGTAGAGTGGGCTGCGGTCGACGTAGAGGTCCTTGCGTGTCCATGGGTAACTGTCAGCCATGGAAGTCTCGCTGTAGGAGTAGCCCCAGTAGCCTTCGCCCCAGTAGCTGGTGTGGTCGCTTATGCCTGCGTGTGACACGGCTGCCGCAAAGATGTCGGTCTTTGTCTGCAGGTACTGTGTCATGAATCCGCCGTATGAGGCTCCGAGGCATCCGACCTTGCGGGCATTGACATAGGGATGTGTCTGGATGAACTTCTGTGTACCTTCGATGATGTCTTGGGCTGGTCCTTCTCCTGCTGTGTTGACATGGCGCGAGGCGAACTCTTGTCCGAAGCCGGCTGCTCCGCTGGGCTGGAGGACGTAGACGACGTAGCCCATGGAGGCGTAGAGATGCCAGGGGTAGCTGCTGGCGAAGAAGCGGCTGGTGGGCGAGCAGCCTCCGTAGTAGTAGACGAGGAGTGGGTACTGGTGTGTGGGGTCGAAGTGAGGCGGCAGATAGTAGCGTCCGCAGATGGTGTCGCCTTGCTGGTTGACGAAGTCCCATGCCTGGCACTGTCCGAGCTGGATGTTGGCCATCTGGCTGTCGGCTGCTGCTTCGAGGACTGTTGTCTTTCGGCTCTTGAGGTCGAGCAGGCAGAGTCGGGCCTTGTTGCTGGCGCTCTGTCCGTGGAAGGCGAGCAGGGGCGAACGGTCGGAGAGGGAGAAGCCTGAGACGTACTCTTCAGGCGTGGCGAGGTGTTGGATGTGTCCTGTTTTAGGGTCGGCGCGGAAGAGGTTGCAGGAGTCGCGGCTGAGGGCTGTAAAGTATATCTGGCCGTCGTGCGCGCTCCATTGGGCTGTCTCTATGCTTGGATTGAAGTTGCGCGTGAGAGGTGTCGCCTTGTATGTGGTGCAGTCGACGGTGTAGAGCTGGTAGTCGTAGGAGTTGGGTATGCGGCCGGAGGGCAGGTTGAGCCCTATGCCTCCGAGGGCTTCGGCTGACGCTGTGACGAGGATATGCTTGGCATCGGGCGAGAAGGTGGCAGCTTGGAGGAAGCCGTCATCTGCCACGAGGGTGTCGAGGCTCATGGTGTGGAGGTCGAGGCGGCAGATGGACGAGAGCGTCGTGGGGCGTTTGGTGAGCCTTGGGCGCGATGTCATGAAGAGGATGTAGCGTCCGTCGCGCGAGATGTCGAGCAGATGCTGTGAGGTGTGTCCGTAGAAGAGGGGCTGGATGGTTCCCGTGGCGAAGTCGAGGCGTGAGAGCATGTATTTGTTGCGCCATCCTGGCTGTCGGTCGTCGGGCATGATGTACTGGTGCACGTCTTTGTCGTCCTGTGGACCTTCGACGGTGAGTGTGCTGATGAGGTAGTCGCCTGTGGGCGAGATGGTGTAGTTGCCGTCGGGCATGCGCTCCACGAGGACTTTCTCTCGTCCTGTGGGCACGTCAACTGCCACGAGCTGTCGGCCTTGGTTGCTCTGGCGTGTGTAGCAGTAGCTGTCGGCGGAGGGCAGCCAACTTATGTTGTTGGTGGTGTTGACGACGATGGTGCGGGTCTTGAGGTCCATGATTTTGTATCTCCACAGGGTGGTCTTGCTGTCGACGACTTCTGACGTGGTGTACATCAGGTATCGGCCGCTGGACGATATGTCCTCGCCACGGTAGCTGACTCCGCGGAGTATGTCGGCGAAGGCGAGGGTGCGTCTTGCGCCTGTGGCGAGGCGGATGGATGTGCTGTCGGACGTGGAGAGTGTGACTTTGAAGGGTGGGCGCTGGCCTCGCTGTCCGAGGGAGCGTATGACGAGTTCGTGTGTGCCTGGTATGAGTGTCAGGTCGCCCGAGGCGTGTTCAGCCCCATCGACATAGAGGTGATGGTAGCTTAGTCCGCTGATGGATATGCGTGCTTTGGCATATCTGGTGCTTTCTATCTGAAAGTAAAGCAGATGCAGGGCATAGTCGTTGGGGCTTTCGGGCGAGAGGGTGTCGGTATATGTTGTGCCGGAGGAGGCGTTGGAGATGTCTACGGACTGCAGGAGTGTCTCTCCGTCGAACTGTTTTCCGAAGACGTCGAGGCTGTCGAGCATGAGCGGACGGGCATAGGCGAAGGGGCACGAATGGAGGAACTCGCCTATGGTGAGGGTGTAGCCTTCGCCTTTGTCATGGGCTTTCCATGTGCCGGGGCATGTCTGTTGCGCCATGGCTATGAGGCTGACGGCTATGATGGCTGTTATGGTGAGTATGAATCGTTTCATGTTGGAGGGTTGTGTGTTTTTTTTTCAGACAAAGGGAGCACAGCTCATGGTCGTGAGCGGTACTCCCTTGTATCGTCACCGTACCGTAGGGTGCGGCTTTTGCTAATGTGGTATTCCTGCTTAGGCAGGTTCTGACATTTCTTTTTTTTGTAATACCTTGAGGTAGGTTCTTACAGTTCTTTTTTTTTGCAATACCTTTAGTCTTTCTTGCGTCGTGACCTGCGCTTTGGCTTCTCGTCTGCTGCAGCATCGGGTTTAACTCCTGCAAGTTCGGGGTCTATGAGTATGCGTCCGCAGTATTCGCAGACAATGATTTTCTTGCGCATGCGTACGTCGAGCTGTCGCTGTGGTGGTATCTTAGCGAAGCATCCTCCGCAGGCGTCGCGCTGGACGTATACGATGCCGAGTCCGTTGCGGCAGTTTTTGCGGATGCGCTTGAAGCTCTGGAGAAGGCGTGGCTCGATGGATGCTTCGAGGTTTTTGGCTTTCTCGCGGAGTTTCTCCTCGTCGGCCTTTGTCTCTGCCACTATCTCGTCGAGTTCGTTTTTCTTCATGTCGAGGTCCTGCAGACGTCCGTCGAGTTCGTTCTTGCTTCGGGCCAGGAGCTCTTCTTTGGCGCGCTCTTGTCCTTGCGCTTCGCGTATACGCTTGTTGCAGAGTTCTATCTCAAGGTTCTGGAACTCTATCTCCTTGTTGAGGAGGTCGTATTCGCGGTTGTTGCGCACGTTGTCGAGCTGTTCCTGATAGGTGGCGAGCTGAACCTGGGCTGTGGAGATTTTGCCTTCAAATTCTTTTGCTCTGCTGCGGAAGTCTTCGATTTCGGCCTCAATCTTGGTGATTCGTGTCTTGAGTCCTTCGATGGAGTCTTCGAGGTCTTCGACTTCGAGTGGCAGTTCGCCGCGCAATGTGCGGATTCGGTCGATTTCTGACAGGATTGTCTGTAACTGGTAGAGGTTCTTTAGTCTGTCCTCTACCGGCATCTCTGATGCGTTTTCTTTCTTTTTTACCATTCTTGTGTCTTAGGCGGGCAGCACTCGGCTGCCGTACATATTATGTATATTAAGGGAGGGCAGACGGATTGCAGTAAGGCAGGCAACCCTGACCGTTCGGCACACAATCTTCAGCCTGTGC
This sequence comes from Bacteroidaceae bacterium, assembly GCA_016302435.1. GTDB lineage: Bacteria > Bacteroidota > Bacteroidia > Bacteroidales > Bacteroidaceae > Minthosoma. Next base: position 12,455 of record JAEDNQ010000018.1, on the reverse strand, counting down.
CACGGTCGACGGATTGCAGTCATGGGCATGCAACCCTGCCAAAAAAATGCGTGCGTGTGAGCGCTTTTCGTTTGCCCGAGGCTGTTAGAGACAGTTGATTGGGTTGGTCTTTGTCTCGGCGCAAAGGACTGGGAGGGATGGGGCTATCTTGGAGATGATCTCTGAGAAGAGCTCGAGGGTGTACTGCTCGCTCTCGTAGTGACCCATCTCCAGGAGGAGCATCTTCTGCTCGTAGCCGAAGAAGCGGTGGTAGCCTATCTCGCCTGTCATGAAGGCATCTGCTCCCTGCTGCGCTGCCGTGGGGATGAGGTGTGCGCCTGCTCCTCCGCAGAGGGCTACGGTGCGTATCATGGAGCCTGTGTAGCTGTTGGCTCTCAGGGAGCGTATGCCGAAGGTCTCCTTGACTCTCTCCATGAAGTCCTTGGGGTCAGTGGGGCGTGAGAGTGTACCGATGAGTCCTTCGCCAGAGGTCAGTTCTTTTCCGTCGCGTGTGTAGGTGGCTTTCTTCACTATCCACTGCACGTCTTCGAGTCCTATCTTCTCTGCTATCTTGAAGTTGACGCCGCCCATAGCGCTGTCCAGATTGGTGTGGGCAGCATAGATGGTGATGTCTTTCTTGATGGCCTTGATGATGGCGCGCCCGTTGCTGTCGTTGCCCGAGATGGACTTAAGGGGGTGGAACAGGAGCGGATGGTGGCTTACTATGAGGTTGCAACCTTGTCTGATTGCTTCGTCTATGACCTCTTCGGTGACGTCAAGACACAACAATGCCCCTGTAGCATCTGCATCCCCTGCTAATCCAATCTGCAATCCAGCATTGTCGTAGCCGTCCTGCAGGGCCAAGGGAGCGAAATCTTCAAGGGCATTCAAAATTTCCTTTACTTTCATTATGTCGTTGAAATGTTAGGCGGGAGCACCGTGGGGTGACGGTGGCTGTCCTGATATTAAACTTTTTGTTTTCTTTGCCGCCTGTTGCGTTGGCTTTGGCGGTCTTTTTTACATTTCGGTGCAAAGTTACGACTTTTTTGGCTAACATTTTGTTAAAAAAGAGTTAAATATTCAAGTTTCCTTCATTTTTATTTGGCTGTTTGAAGAAAAAGTCACTACCTTTGCAGTGTCCTACCACAGTGGTACACTAAGACAACACACCGTCAAAGGCGTTTAGGGCAGCAAGGAAAGGCCATCTGAGGCTGCCACTCATCAACAACTGAAGGAGGGGGAGTCAAAGGCTTTTTTCTCCTTAAAACAACAAAAAACAAATCAATAATCAATAATCAACAAAGCAATGTTACAGATTGAAGACATCACCTACGGCTACACCAGCGGCCGAAACGTATTGGAGCATCTGACGCTCAACTATTCTGAGCCGGGCATCTATGGCCTGCTTGGCCGCAACGGTTCGGGAAAGAGTACCCTACTCTATCTGATTATGGGTCTTCTCCACCCCAAGGGGGGCAGGATAATGATGGACGGCAAGGACACGAAGGAGAGACATCCGGAGACACTAAGCCAGATGTTCATCGTGCCAGAGGAGTATGACCTGCCCAGGGTGAAGCTGGGGGACTACATCCGCACTATCCGTCCGTTCTACCCCGACTTTGACTCGGAGCTCATGGTGAAGCTGCTCGACATGTTTGAGCTGACGAACATCAATGGTGCCACGCTCGACAAGGACGGCATACCTTCTATCCATCTCGGGGCTCTCTCCATGGGACAGAAGAAGAAGGTGTACATGTGCATAGCTCTGGCTGCCCGCACTAAGCTGCTCATCATGGACGAACCGACTAACGGACTCGACATACCGAGCAAGAGCCAGTTTCGCAAGGTCATTGCCCATGGCACGCGTGAAGACCAGACCATCATCATCTCTACCCATCAGGTTAGGGACGTGGAGATGATGCTTGACCATGTCACCATCATCGACGGCAACCGTGTGTTGATGAATGCGCCTATCAACATGGAGGAGCCTGTCAACCTGGAGGAGCTCTTCATCCAAGCTATCACAAGGGCTGAAATGGAGAGGTAGGACGCGGGATATTACATGTCACACACTACACCAATCAAAGTTATACATATAAAAATAAAACTGACATTCAATAATATAAGCAAACATAACTATGGAATTCGACAAAAACAGATTTCTATCATACGGGCGTTATGACCTCTGCATCAACAGAGATTTCTACCGCAATCTTTCTCTCGTCACTCTCTTTGGCACCATCGGCATCATGCTGCTGGGTGTGCTCATCAAGTCGGCTGTTGTTTTTGACAGCCACCTCTCGGGGGAAGACGCAAGCGGCAACTTGATGCAAGCTAACGTGATCTTTGGCATGATCATGATGTACGGAGTGCTGATATTCTACAGCATCATGATGTGCATATTTGCAGGATGCTGGGCGCACAACCTTCGCAAGAAGCAGGGGCGCATCATCGAGCTGACTCTGCCTGCAAGCAATATAGAGAAGTACGTATGGCACACAGGCCTGTCAATCATTGGCGGCACACTCGTTTGTCTGTCCTCTCTCTTCATAACTGAGATTGTCCACTTCATCATCTCTGCCATCTTCTTCTCTGGATGGTCAATGGACAGCTTCATTTTCCACGGGCTGGTGACATGGTTGCAAAGTGAAATGGGCGGACATGTGTTCGAGGAGATCAACAGCTTTCCTCCTGAGTTTCACTGGCAATGGTTGATAAGCGGAATAGTATTGAGCGTTATGTGCTCCAGTATCGCCTACTACTGCATATACATTTTCGGCAACTCCGTGCTGTACAAGTGGAACATCATCATAACATACATTGCCTTGGAGGCTATCAACATGGTGTGGGCTTTCAGCATAATGGACTTCACGTTCACCTTCAACATTGAGGATTATCTGAAAGAATTGGATAAAATGGATGCATTCATCTTGATTGACACCATCAACTGGGGACTGCACATCTACAGCATACTTGCGCTTCTTTGGGCTGCCTTGCTCTGGTGGTTGGGCTACCGTTTCTTCAAGAAGGCTCAGATCTGCAACAGCCTCAACAAGTGAGGTGAGGTAAGACTGGTCTGGCTGAGGCCAATGGGACGGATGGGCGAATCTTACATGTCGCTCCCTTCCCCTTGCGAATAGCCTGCTATATATAAAATAGCCCCTTTATATATGAATAGCTTCCTATATATATAAATAATGTATAATAATTAATAATGTATAGACAGAAACATGCAGTTTAAAGACAACAAAGCAATATACCTTCAGATTACCGACTTGGTGTGTGACGACATTCTTGGCGGCAAGCTCAACGAGGACGACAAGATAGCCAGCGTGAGAGACTTGGCTGCAAGCATGGAGGTCAATGCCAACACGTGTGCGAGGGCATACGAGTGGCTGCAAAACCAGGGCATCATCTATACCAAACGAGGACTGGGCTACTTTGTCTGTGAGGGCGCACGAAAGACCATCATGGACATGAAGCGCCAAGAGTTTATCGAGGAGACCATTCCTGATGTAGCTCGACAGATGATCAGGCTCGGTATTACGACTGACCTGCTTAAGTCGGAACTGGAAAAGCATCTCAACGCATGAAAAGGATGGCGGAACACCATCAAAACAGCTCATGATAACTGCCTCTGAAGGATTTAGGTTGACTTGTTCAACATAAAAACACGCATTCATGAATATCTCTACTTTTTTCATTGTATCTATTGCATGGTTGCTGAGTCTTCCCCTCATGGGAGCTCAGCGACCTGCTGATGTCTCTTGCCTTTCGGCGGACACTGTGTCCACGGCCAAGCAGAAGGGTAAGGAAAGGCAAGTAGCCATATACTACAACATCAAGGACCACCTCACACACGAGGTCGTGAAACTGAGAAAGGCTGAGCTGCTGTGGGCGGCAGACAGTTCGTTTGCCGACTCTGTTGAGATGAAGTATGTCGAGTCTGAGGGATGGAAATCATCCTTCATCACCACTACCATAAAGCGTCCCGGACAATACCTCGTCCTGGCCGAAGCCGACAGTTTCAAGACTCAATACGTGCCGCTCGTGATAAAGAAGCTGCACAAGAGTGAGTCTTACCGCGACATGGGCACCATATACATGAGGCGACTTCCCAAGCGTCAGGAGATAGACCTCGACGAGGTGGTCATCAGGGCAACGAAGGTGAAGTTCTACATGGATGGCGACACGCTCGTCTACAATGCCGATGCGTTCAACCTGGCTGAGGGCTCCATGCTCGACGCTCTGCTGAAGAAACTGCCTGGGGTCTCGCTTGAAGACGGAGGTGTCATAAAGGTCAATGGGAAAAAGGTGGAGACGCTTCTGCTCAACGGCAAGAACTTCTTCGACAGCAACAAGGAACTCATCCTCGAAAACATGCCTGCATACATGGTCAAGGACATTCAGTCGTACGAGCGTGTGCCCGAAAGATACAAGGGCACGGCAAATGAGAAGACGGCCAAGAAGGAACTCGTGATGAACGTCCGTCTGAAGCGCGAGTATGAGAAGGGATGGATAGCCAATGTGGAGGGCGGACAGGGCTCATCATTTTTCCACAACGACAGGGGACGGCTCGACTACAAGTTCCTCGGACGTTTCTTTGGCATGTATTTCACTGACAACAGCCGACTCACGGCCTATGCCAATGCCAACAACATGAACGTCATCCGCACCCCTGGCGAAGATGACAACTGGAATCCAGCCGAACAGATACAGGGTCTGACCACTACCTACTCTGCAGGCCTCAACTTCTCCACCAGCAAGGACGATGCCTACCGCTATGACGCTTCTCTCGATGCTTCCTACATGGAGTCGGAAGACAAGGAGAACACGAGCTCGGCTACTTTCCTCGAAGGGGGCGACACCTACGGACGCTCCTTCAGCGAAAGATGCAGACGAGAGTGGTCTCTCTCCACAGCCCACAGGATGACACTCATCCGCTCTAAGATATGGAAGGAAACTCTCAAGGGCATATTCTCCGTAGCCAATGCTGATGCCACGCTCAAAAGATGGGACAACCACTCCACTTCGGGCAGTGCCACCCTGTCTGACGACATGGCCTTCAACCTCGGACACGCATGGATGGACAGCATCATGAATCCTCAAGCCTCCAATCTGCTCAAACGCTTTGCCATCAACCGCAACACGTCAAGGGGCAAGGGCAAGGGACATAGCTTCTCTGAGTCGGTCAGCGGATTCCTCATCTGCTCGCCTGCTTACAATGACTTTATCGTCTTGCAACTTCAGGCGGCTCATTCGCTCAACGACAGAACGGACAAAGCTTTCGAGCACTACTATCTTGACTACCCAGCTTCAGACGACGGCATGAAGGCTGACTTCCGCAACCGCTACCGACCTGACATCGACCGCAACTGGCAGGTGAACGTCAACCCGTCCATCCAGTTTATCTTGGACAAGCGTCGACACCACTCGCTCCAATGGTCAAACAACACGCTCTACAAACACTCCTACTCCAACCGTCCGCTCTACCTGCTCAACACGCTCAGCGGATGGGACGAGGCAGAAAGTACGGCTTCCAGATATCCGCTCGGCTCACTGCCTTCTGTCGACGAGATGATGTCCACGCTCGACGGTCACAACAGCACGCTTTCACGCTCATCACAACTGCAGTACACTCCCTCGCTTAAGTACAGCTGGAACATCTTCGACGAGGAGGACATGTCGCGATACACCATGCTGAGCCTGGCCATAAGCTCCAACATCAACAGAGAGACGCTCGACTATCAGCGAGGCACACAGATAGACACCCTCGCCCGTCGCACCACTACCCTGCTCTCTGCCAACATGAGTGTCTTCCACACCGTGGCTGACAAAGGCAGAGACATCGACTTCGCCTACGGATTCAGCAAGGAGGCACCGAGCATGATCCATCTCCTCAACATCCACGACGATTCCAATCCGCTCTACATCACTCAAGGCAACTCGCATCTGTCCAACTCCTCAACCCACTCGCTCTCTTTTTCCTACCGTGAAAAATACGGCAAGACAATGTTCAACACCAGCCTCTCGTCTTCCATCCGATGCAATGCTGTGGCCATGGAAAGCCTGTACGACAAAACCACGGGCGTACAAACAGTGACTCCGCGCAATATCAACGGAAACTGGAACACAGTCCTGAATGTTTCTGTCGACATGCCACTCGCCAAAAATGACCGTTGGAGATGGACACAGGAGATGGGACACACATTCACCAATAGCGTGGACCTCACTGGCACAGACGCTACCATGACAGCCACCAAGTCGACCGTACGCACTCATTTCCTCTCCGACCACACAGCCATAACGTGGACTCCCTGCAACAAGGTGGAGATAGCCGCTGACGGCAGGCTCACCTACCAGTCGTCGTCCAGCTCACGCATCGGCTTCACCCCTACTCACGCTCTATCCTTCCAGTATGGAGCCAGAGCCCAACTCAACCTGCCGTGGGACATCCAGATGTCTACCGACCTGACCATGTACAGCCGAAGAGGATATAGCGAACCAAGCATGAACACCAACGAGCTCGTCTGGAATGCCCGCTTAGCGAAAAGCATACCCAAGTGCAACCTCACCTTCCTCTTCGACGGATTCGACATCCTGGGCAATCTCTCCAACGTCAGACGATACATCAACGCTCAGGGACGCACGGAGACATTCTACAACGTCATCCCTTCCTACGGTCTGCTGCATGTCGTCTGGAGATTCAGCAAGAAACCCAAGAAAGCATGACCTACACATACCAAGGACTTCTTTTGTTCCCGACAGGAAAGCCAAAACATCAAAAAGGCTCATCATCGAGCCTTTTTTCATACACACATGGCAAGTTTGGCTCCCTATTTCATCTGAAAACAGAAATTAAATCATAACTTTGCACCAACTAAAAACCAATTCGTCATGAAACTCTCCACATTACTTATCTCAGCAGGGCTCATATTGACAGCCACTTCTTCATGCACACTCGACTCTAAGAGCATTGAGCGCATCGTACGTTCGCAAGCCGGCAAAGATGACTTCAGGGACAGTGAGAAATGGGGGAAGGTGGTCACGAAGACCATCGACCTGCCCGACTTCCACAGCATTGTGCTGACAGGAAATGCCGACATAAAGTTCTCACAGGCTGACGAACAATCTCTCTCTGTCACAGGCAACGAAAAGACCATAAAACTCTACTCTCTCAAGGTAAAGGACGGTGTGCTCTTTGTAGAGGACACAAACGACTCTATCCTGCACAAACCATCCATCAAACTCCAAGTCGCCGCCCCTTCACTCCTCTCGGTCAACATGAGCGGTTTGGGCGACATCGACATAAAGAATACAGCTGAGTTTGACCACAACCTTACCATCAGCGTCTCTGGCATGGGAGACATCGACCTCGGCAATATCAGCTGCAAGACTCTCGATATTTCCATGAGCGGCATGGGAGACGTGAAGGCCAACAAGGTGAAATGCCAAAAGGCATTCGTCAACGTCTCTGGCAAGGGTGACATCAACACGGAGATAAAGGCAGACGACATCAATGTCAACCTATCTGGCTCGGGAGATGCCGACCTCGAGGTCAAATGCACCAACCTCAACATCACGGCCATCGGCACAGGAGACATAGAGGTGGAAGGCGAGTGTGTCAACCTCACCAAAGAGGAGGGCGGACTGTCAAGCATCGACACGCGAGAACTGACGGCTCAAAGCATAAAGTTGAAATAGACCTTGCGCACACACATATATATATTACATACATTCACACCAATGGACAAATCAACTATCTCATCATTACTCCTTGCACTCTTCGCTCTGCCCATGAGTGCACAAACAAAAATCGACATAAGTGGCAACAACACCTCGTCCAGCTATGTCTCTTACAGCAATGCCCTCACTCTCGCCACGGGACGGACAGCAGATGTCTACATGGCCCGCTACTGCTACTTCAGTTCACAAATCACTGGCGGAGGCACACTCAACCTCTATGCCGGAGGCGAACGTAGCTATCTCGGAACGGCCAAAGGAGCGGCATGGCCCAACTGGACTTCCTTCAAGGGCGACATACACATCTATCCTAATAAGGACAATGCTCCTTCTGCTGGCTTCTACGGAGTCGTGCTGGCTCACGGTGGCAAAACATTCTCTCCCGAAAATGTGGAGGACGCCATCAAGTCGGGAAAGGTCAACCCTTCCATGGCCAACAACCACGTCACCCTGCACAAAGGAGCTACCATGTGCTGCGAAGCTAACACAAGCGGAGCAGGTTTCCGCATAGGCGAACTCAACACGGAAGAGGGTTCCTTCATCCAGGGCTACATGAAGAAAGGCACAAGGCCTGCCTACTTCATCCTGGGAAACCTCAACACCGACGCTACTCTCGCAGGACAAATAGCACCCCCCGACTACAGCAACGAACATCTCGTAGGCATCATAAAGGAGGGCACCGGTACATATACCATCTCTGGCAACACCAACTACCTCAGCGGGGCTCTGCGCATCATGGACGGAGCGGTCATGGTCATGAACGATGCTGCCAAGGCTAAGACAAACAAGCTCAGAGGTGCGCTCGGCGCCAAGGCATCAAATGCGGAGGCTATTGCCTACGTCTTTGAACATGCCACACTCGGAGGAACAGGCAACATAGCTGGCTCCGTCGACAACTACGGCTCCATAGCACCCGGATGCAACGGCACAGGCACCCTCTACATCCACAACTATGCCACAACAGCCAATAAGCCAAACCTCACTCTCCACCCTGCAGCAGCTCTCAACATAGAGATACAGTCTGCCGAACTCTTCGACATCCTCGACATAGCCGGCAAAGTCAAGTATTCTACCATGACACAAGACTTCTCCACAAGCGATGACATGCCCGTCATCAACCTCACCGTGGGAGAAGAAGCCAGCCTAAGCGTGGGAGACTCTTTCACCATCCTCAAGGCTGCCGGCAAAACTTCTGACAACGGAGAATGGAACTTCCACCTCAACACACCCAACCGCTACACGTGGACCCTGGACGAAAAGCAAGAATCCAACTCATACGAAGTCACTCTCACCGTCTCATCGCTCAACAACGAGGAGACAGAACCAGGAGACAAGCCTGGCGACACAACAGAGGAGACAGAAGTCATGGGCCCCTTCTACGATGATGGCATTGATGACAAAAAGGACTTCACAGCCCTCAAAACCTATGCCGCCAAAAACAACAAGCTGATCGGAACAGCTATATCTACCTGGAAAAATGACATCACCAACTCATCGCTCGACATCACGAAGGAGATAGCCAAACAGTTCAACCTACTCGTGGCGGAAAACGAGATGAAGTTCGATGCCATACAGCCAAACCAGGGTGAGTTCACATACTGGGGCGCGGACAATCTGGTCACCTTCGCCAAGAACAACGGAATGAAGGTGAGAGGACACACCCTCGCATGGCACTCTCAGCTCCCTCAGTGGATCTCTTCGGACGGCAAGAAAAACGACAAGAACTGGAGCCGCGAGGAAGCTCTGAAAATTCTTGAGACACACATCACCAACGTGGTCAAGCACTTCAAGGGAAAGGTCAGCGAATGGGACGTGGTCAACGAATGCCTCGACGACGACCAGACAACCGTACGCACCAACCCCGAAGCTTACGACCTGCGTGAAAGCGTCTGGACAAAGGCTATCGGAGAAGACTTCATCGACTCGGCCTTCGTCTATGCACACAGGGCTGACCCCAACGCCAAACTCTACCTCAACGACTACGACGTGGAAATGCAAGGCAAAGCAAAGGCCGTTGCTTTCTACAACCTCGCCATGAGACTCAAGAAGTCCAACATACCCATCGACGGCGTGGGACTGCAATGCCACTTCTCCATAGGCGACGTCGACTCCGTCAAACTCGACAAGACCATACGAAAGTTTGGCGAAGCTGGCTTCGACTGCATCATAACCGAACTCGACATGGGCATCCCTTCCACCTCGGACGACAACCTCCAGGAACAGGCACGCAACTACAGAGTCATCACTGACATCATGCTCAACAACGACAACTGCCATAGCCTCGTCATCTGGGGCATGAAGGACAACGACAGCTGGCGAAGCGCTTCCTCCCCACTCCTCTACAATGCCTCCCTCAACAAGAAACCTGCCTTCTATGCCGTCAGATCAGCCCTGCGCCACCGCTCCATCGTCAACGAGAACGTGGACATAGACACTATCTCACCCGAAGGACCAAACCCTTTCAACAAACAGGACTCAGATGACAACAACTCAGCAGAAAACAACGCGGACGACTCAAAACTGACCAACATCAACGGACAGGCCGTCAACCCCTCATCACTGCTTCCAGGCATCTACATCTACAAAGGGAAGAAATACACCTTATGGCACTAAATAAAGCCCTCTTAGAGTGCAGTCATACCCCCTTTTTATAGTTTTTTTCTATCAAAAACGCATTTTTCTGCAAATAATGCTTGTCATTTCCACAGAAATGCTTACATTTGCACAACAAAAATAAATAATAACAAACAAAACAACAATTCAAAAACAAAAGACAACATCTATGAAATCATTTTTCGGCACATACTTCTTTTATTACTTTTACTTTAGCCAAAGGTAAGAGCGGGAAGGCGTGTGCTGACATTTTGATTTGACAGAAAAACATACATCACATTGAGTCCCGCTCTTCCAGAGTGGGACTCATCGTTTTTAATAAAAGATATGAGAAGAATAGCTATACAAGGAGAAATTGGTTCATTCCACGATGTGGCAAGCCACTGCTACTTCGAAGACGAAGACATCGAACTCATCTGCTGCGACACCTTCGAACAGGTTTTCGACGAGATGAAGAAAGACTCAAACGTGGTAGGCGTAGTAGCCATCGAAAACACCATCGCCGGCTCACTCCTCCACAACTACGACCTCCTGAGAGAAAGTGGAGCACAAATAGTCGGAGAACACAAATTGCGCATCTCACACTCCATCATGTGCCTGCCCGACGAAGACTGGAAGGACATCACAGAAGTAAACTCACACCCCGTGGCCCTCATGCAATGCAGAGAGTTCCTCAAAAAGCACCCAGAGTTCAAAGTGGTGGAAACCGACGACACTGCCGGCTCAGCAAAAAACATCAGCCTGCACCAGATGAGAGGACACGCAGCCATCTGCTCAAAAGCAGCAGCACCACTCTACGGAATGAAAATACTCGAAGAAGGCATCGAGACCAACAAACACAACTTCACCCGATTCCTCGTCCTCGCCGACCCTTGGCAAGCCGAAGAACTCTGCACACCAAGCCTCTCCAACAAAGCCAGCATCGTCTTCAGCCTCCCCCACAACGAAGGCTCACTCTCACAGGTGCTCTCCATCTTCTCTTTCTACAAGATAAACCTAACAAAGATACAGTCACTGCCCATCATCGGACGCGAGTGGGAATACATGTTCTACATCGACATCATGTACAACGACTACACACGCTACCGACAAAGCATCGATGCCGTCAGACCGCTCACCAAACAGATGAAAATCCTCGGCGAATACAAGGAAGGACGAAGCACCGTGCAATAAAACAACAACACACACAAGAAAAACCACACACACTAAGACAACCACCCTAAGACAAAAAACCACACACACTAAGACAAACCACATTACACCATGATACAACCAGCAGACAGACTATCATTAGTATCCGAATACTACTTCTCGCGCAAACTCAAAGAAGTAGCACAGCTTAACGCTCAAGGCAAAGACATCATATCTCTCGCCATTGGTTCCCCCGACATGCCGCCAAGCGAAGAGACCATACAGGTACTCTGCGACAACGCGCGCAAAGCCGATGCACACGGCTACCAACCCACAGTCGGCATACCCGAACTTCGCCAAGCCATGGCCAACTTCTACCAGCGTTGGTACAACGTCACACTCGACCCAGCCACAGAGATACAACCGCTCATAGGAAGCAAGGAAGGCATACTGCATGTCACACTCGCCCTCTGCAACCCAGGCGACAAAGTGCTCGTGCCCAACCCCGGATACCCCACTTACACTTCCCTCAGCAAAATCCTCGGCCAAGAGATTGTCAACTACGACCTGCTCGAAACCAACGGATGGCAACCCGACTTCGACCAACTCGAAGCCATGGACCTCAGCGGAGTCAAGCTCATGTGGACAAACTACCCCAACATGCCCACAGGAGGACGAGCCACACGCCAACTCTACGAAAAGATTGTTGACTTCGCCCGCCGCCACGACATCGTCGTCGTCAACGACAACCCCTACTCCTTCATCCTCAACAAAGACGAACACCTCAGCATCCTCCAGATACCAGGAGCCAAAGACTGCTGCATAGAGTTCAACTCCATGTCAAAGAGCCACAACATGCCAGGATGGCGCGTAGGCATGCTCGCCACCAACAGCACCTTCGTGCAGTGGATCCTCAAGGTGAAAAGCAATATCGACTCCGGCACCTTCCGTCCCCTGCAGCTTGCAGCCGCACAAGCATACTCCAACAG
>JAEDNQ010000192.1 GCA_016302435.1 Bacteroidaceae bacterium | reverse complement strand
AGTCGTGTTCCCAACACGACCCTCCCCCACAAAAACAAAAGCCCCCATGGAAAAATTCGACATTCATATCATCGGCTGCGGAGCAGCGCTCCCCACCCCCCGCCATCTCTGCTCTACCCAGATAGTCAACATCCGCGAGAAACTCTTCATGCTCGACTGCGCCGAAGGCACACAGCTTGCCCTACGTCAGCAGCGGCTCAACTTCTCCAACCTCCAAGCCATACTGCTCACCCACATCCACGGTGACCATGTCTTTGGCCTGCTTGGCATGCTCTCCACCCTTGGACTGCTCGGACGGGGGCAGGAACTCCACGTCTATGGCCCCTCACCTCTGTGTGCCCTCTTCCAGCCACAGATAGACCACTTCTGCGCCGAATCGCCCTACTCCATCATTCTCCACGAGATTGACCCACGCGAGCCGCACCTCATATACGAAGACCGCTCACTTACCATCACCTCCCTCCCCCTCACCCACCGCGTGCCATGCTGCGGCTACCTTCTCAAAGAGAAACCCACCCTGCCACATATCCGCCGCGATGCCATCGACTTCTATCACATACCCGTATCACAGATCAACAACATCAAAGCAGGCCTCGACTGGACATGCCCTGACGGCACCGTCATTCCCAACAACAGGCTGACTACCCCTGCAGCCCCTCCTCGCTCCTACGCCTACTGCACCGACACCCGCTTCCGCCCCCAACTGGTGCCACTCCTCCAAGATGTCACCTGCCTGTACCACGAAGCCACCTTCCTCTCCGAACAGCTGCCTCTCGCCAAAAAGACACACCACAGCACAGCCTTGCAAGCTGCCACCATCGCACGCGACGCACAAGCAGGCCGTCTCATCATAGGGCACTTCTCGTCCAGATACAAAGACGAAAGCCTCCTTCTGCAAGAAGCGCGTCAGCTGTTCGCCAACACCATCCTTGCAGAAGAAGGCCTTAAAATATCACTGTAGGCAGGGGTAAAAAACTTCAAGCGGCAATCAACTTGGCCATACCTTTCCGCTACCCCTCACTCACTGTGCCTTCTTACTTACGGGCACGTCTGTCATGTCGCCCTGAATATACACTCTGGTCAGTTCCTCCTTGGAGTTTGTCTGAATGGCAATGCTCTTCTTAAACCTGCCAGGCATCTTGCCCGAACCGTCATAAGTCACCACTATTTCACCGCTTCCGCCAGGAGCGATGAAGTCCTTGGGATAGTCCACAGATGTACATCCGCAGGTGACCCTCACAGCATTGATGACAAGCTTCGCCTTGCCCACATTCGTAAACTTGAACACACACTTCTGCACGGGGTCATCCATGCAGAAAGTGCCCAAATCTACCATTACCCTCTCAAACTTGATTTCAGGGTATTTCTTCGCCTCCATGCCCATTGCACAAAGCACGAGAGACAACAATAAAATGAGTCTAATTTTCATTACAGTATCGTTCTTTTCTGTTTTTGTGATGCAAAAGTAATACAAAAAAACAATTAATGAATCACCTATGCTTAACTTTTCATCTTTTTTTTGTAATTTTGCAAGGTTTTTGGGCAAGCGACACATAAAATTGCCACCCAAAGACACCACACACACATCGACGACATCTCGAATAATCATAAAACAAAAATAAGAAATGAACAAAAACACCATCACGGCTTTCGTCCTCATGGCTGTCGTTCTCTTCGGATTCATGGCATACCAGAATCACACGATGAGCATCCAGCAGGAAGAAATCCGCATTCAAGACTCCATCGCAGCCGTCAATGCAGACAAGGCTCTAAAACAGCAACAGGCAAAAGTCCAAAAGATTGAAGAAGAAAAGAACGACACCCTCAGCCCCCTCTTCACAGCAAGACAGGGACAGCCAGGAACTGTCGTCATCGAAAATGAACTCATCAGAGTCACCCTCACCAACAAGGGAGGCCAGATGCAGCGCGTCGAACTCAAAGACAGCACCTACAAGAGCCGAGAAGGAGGCAATGTCGTCCTCTTCGACAAAGGCGACCAGAACATGAACATCATGATGGACGGCAAAGATGCCAACATCGCCACATCCGACTTCTACTTCACACCCACCGACATCACCGCCGACGGTCTCACCATGAGCCTTCCCGTAGCTGGCGGGTCTATCGACATCATCTACAGCCTCAAGCCACAGTCCTATCTGCTCGACATGGACATCAGAGCCAACAACCTCGAAGGCTTCTTCCCTTCCAAGACAAAGAGCCTTGACATCGAGTGGAAAGAAGACATGAAGCAACAGGAAAAGGGCTACGACTTCGAGACACGCTACTCTACCGTCACCTACCGCGACATTGCAGGCGACACACACGAACTCTCCTCCACTGGCAGTGACGAATATAAAGATGACTTTGAGCAAAAAACCAAATGGATAGCCTACAAGACACAGTTCTTCGCACAAGTCCTCATAGCCGACCAGCCTCTCACCGTGAGCACCATGGCATCAGAGCAGCTGGAGAAAGGCTCTGGCTACCTCAAGAAATATGCCACACTCTTCTCCGCCGACTTCGACCCACGAGGCATACGCCCTACCAGCTTCCATCTCTACCTTGGACCCAACAAGTTCTCCACACTCGCTGACAACGAGGACCTCATAGGCAAAGAAGCCGACCTCGACCTCCAGTCACTCGTCTACATGGGATGGCCAGTCATCAAGTGGATCAACCGCCTCGTCTTCCTCTACGCCTTCGACTTCCTCACCGACCTGGGCATCAACATGGGCATAGTGCTCATCCTCCTGACCATCATCGTCAAGATACTCGTCTACCCACTCATGAAGAAGTCATACCTCTCCTCTGCCAACATGCGAGTGCTCCGACCCAAGGTAGACGAAATCAACGCACGCTACCCAAAGAAAGAAGACGCCATGCTCAAGCAGCAGGAGATGATGAAACTCTACAGCGAATACGGCGTGAGCCCCATGGGCGGATGTCTACCCATGCTCATACAGATGCCCATTTGGATTGCCCTCTTCAACTTCATCCCCAACTACATAGAGATGCGCGGTGAGTCCTTCCTCTGGGCAGACGACCTCTCCACCTATGACGATGTCATCAACTGGGGCTTCAACATCTGGGGCATAGGAGACCACATATCCATCTTCTGCGTTCTGTGGTGCGTAGCCACCATCATCAGCTCTGTCATCACACAAAAGCAACAGTCATACGCCATGACACCCGAGCAGCAGCAGCAGATGGGCATGATGAAATGGATGATGTACCTCATGCCTATCATCTTCTTCTTCTCCTTCAACAGCTACAGCGCCGGCCTCAACTGGTACTACTTCATCTCATCCATCATCGGAGTCCTCATGATGTGGTACCTCCGCAAGACGACTGACGACGCCGAACTCCTTGCCAAGCTCGAACGCCGCCACGCTGAGCGCAAAGCCAACGCTAACGAAAAGAAAAAGACATCAAGCCTCATGGAGCGCCTCCAAGCCATGCAAGAGAAACAGCTCGAAATACTCAAGCAACAGCAGGAAGCACAAAACCAGAAGAACGGCAACTAA
>JAEDNQ010000191.1 GCA_016302435.1 Bacteroidaceae bacterium | reverse complement strand
TATATCCCAAAATCCATTCATTTTGTGTCCTGCCCACCACGGCCGACATCATATTTTCTGCTCTATCCCTTGTTATTTCAAAATAAACTCGTAACTTTGACGGCGCAAACTGCCATAAGGCTAAGATATGGCCTTACAACAGAATCGGCCGCAAGAAACGTCAACATTACAACACCAGTTCCATGTCACATCCACTACCCTCTGTGTTCAACTGCTCCAACGACATGGCTCTCGCAGCCAATGTCGACCAGTATATTCCACCGAAACGTATACAGCAGATGGAAACCGACCTCGCATCCCTATCGTGCTGCTGGGACGGCACAAGGTTCGCCGGTCCGTGGGGGTGGAGCCGCGCCATGAGGAAACGATACATTCAGATGGGTGTAGACCAGAGCCTGTTGCCTTCACTGCAGTGGATAGGCCATGTTCGTCAGCTTTCAAGTCGGCAGTATGCCTGCCAGTATATACAAGATCTCCTCTCTGACATAGACGATCCCAGACTCATCGGTCGTGACATGCGCTTCTGCCATACCGTAGAAGATGCCAGAATCTGGGTCGAGGCCAATGGCATAGACACAGCTATCTACAAGCTCCCTTGGTCCTCCTCTGGACGAGGTGTCTTTGTCTCCCAAGATACCGATGCCCGCGACATGGAGCGCCTGTCAGGTTTTGTGCGCAGCCAGGGCGGCTTTGCCATGGACAGATACTATACGGGCAAGACCCTCGATTTTGCTATGGAGTTCTTTGTCGGCAATGGGGGAATCACCGAGTTCCTTGGCTACTCCGTCTTCCATGCCTCCGACGGTGGAACATACGGCTACAATGTCGTAGCCTCCCAGCAGCAGCTTCTGAGACAGATTGATGTCGACCCTGAACTCCTGCAGCGGCTCATAGACTATCATGTCATCCATCTTCCATCCACTATCTACCGTGGCCCTATCGGCATAGACATGATTAAAGTCATAGGCCATGATGGTAGAGCATGTGTCCATCCGTGCATCGAGATAAACCTCCGCATGAATATGGGCATCCTCGCCCTTCTGCTCTACGAAAGGTATGGTGACTCATGCCCAATATTCCTTACACCACCCGATGGTCGTACCTTCTATGCCGCTGTGGAAGACGGTCGCTTACAGATAAAAGTGAGGAGGGGCATCTGATACCACCTCTTTGGAATAATACTGCAGGAAGAAGCAGTGGTTGTCAATAACATACAATTATAAATACTTTTGATTGTGGAATTTTAGCACCAACTTTACATAAAAACAAATATATATATGAAAACTATACTCAAATGGTGCATGGCACTCATAGTTAGCAGTCTATTCCTTGCTTGTCAACAGGATGCCATGTCCACGGCTACACCATCAGATGCAGATGCTGACAGCATCTTCACCCTCGACTACATAAGAAGCATCTGCCAAACGCAGCCCGATAGAGCCATGGAGATACTTGACATGGCAGAGGCATGCGGCAAGTTGAAACCCGTTGACATATATGGTTTCAGGGCTATATTATATAATAATGTGTATGGTGATTCTGAAAAATCCCTTAACTGTACCTTGCAAGCTTATGACGAGTCAGTCAGGACGGCTGACACGGTCAACATCATCAAGTCGAGCAAGCTCCTTACTGCTTTGTATTATGAGGTAAGCCATTACGCCCTGTCACAAAAATATGCCATGGAGGGGACAGAATTGGCTTACAAGATAGGAGACCGCAAGTCTATGATATACTATCTCCAGTTTGTTGCCTACAATAAGTATGAAATGGGTGACAGGACTGGAGGGCTTAACTATTTCGAAAAAGCTCTGAAAATGTACGCCTCCATATCTGAAGACGAAATGAATTCGGACGATGTCAGAGATTTGCTCTTCCTTCAGCTCCAGCAGATGAAATATTTAGAGGAATCAGATGACCATGTCATGGCTGCCTCATATCTACCGCAATGTCAGAAGACTATTTCCCGTTTGGCGGTCATGCCCGATTTGCCTGATGGGTACATCGAGACGTATCAGGCACAGTATTGGGCTATTGCTTCATGCATATACCATTCGATAGGTGAACGAGTGAAGGCTGAGGATGTCTATCGCAAACTTATGGCCACACATTGTGTGCAGACTGATTTTGGCTGTTCGCTGCCCGTGTGCTATCAGCTGATGACTGCCAGATGGAGCGAAGCCATACGTATTCTTGCCCGTGAGGATTCCGCCCATATTGCTGATGGTGACACCTTAAGTTCACAGTACATCAAATCTGTTCTCCTCAATAAGATTGAGGCTCTCCGTGGAATGGGACGTCACCATGAAGCCTCAGACGCGGCATTCCGCCTCATAGCTCTCAGCGACAGCCTCAATGCACGCAGTCAGCAGCAACAGGCTGCTGAACTTGCAGCTATCTATGGCGCAAGAGCCAAAGACATTGAAATACTTGAGAAGGATGCCCAGCTCAGCAGACAAAGGCTCTTAATAATCATTTTTGCCATCCTTAGTCTGGCAGCTGTTGCCTTCGCCTTGATGATGGTTTACTACAACCGTATCATCCGTCGTAAGAACAAAGCTGCAATCTTCAACATAGAAGAACAGCTCAACATGTTAGAAAAGATGAGGCAGCAGGATCAGGTCTCCAATGTGCATCCAGCCATGTCTGATGATGGTCAACAATTCGAACCTTGCGACGAAGATGAAAAAGCTCTCTTTGACTCAATCAACCGTGCCATCGTAGTGGATAAGCTGTATCTGCAACCAGATATCTCACGCGAAACTATCTGTGACATGTTTGGCATAGGCAGGATACAATGTTCTTCTCTTTTTAGGAAATACGCTAAGTGCAGTATGCCTTCATACATCAACCGACTCCGACTCAATGACTCCATTGTCTTGATGCATGAGCACCCCGAATATTCTATCGAAGCCATAGCTCATGCGTGTGGATTTGAAAGGCAAAATTTCTATCGTCGATTCGTTGAACGCTATGGTATCACACCTTCCGAATACAAGAAGTCTGTTGCCGAGAAATAATAAGTGGCGTGAATAACCCTTAATCGAATCACGCACACTTGATTATAACTCTCTGAAATACAGTAAGTGTATTTTTATTGCGACAACAATATTTTAATAATTGACACATTTGACACGATTTTGCCCTACGATACCGTAATATATTCTTACCTTTGTAGTGTGATTAAGCGGACGTCGTGTCTGCTACCACAGGCAGGCAGATTGTTCTCGCAGCTGAGAGCACTATGCCTCCTTACCGTCCCTTAGCCATTAAGCCTGAACGGCAAAACAAAGGTATAATAATTATGAGTTTTATCAAATTTTAAGTGTCAACAGTTCTGGTACAGGTATCTTTCGTCGTGGTGGCGAACGATACCTAACCAGACAAAGAAAGGAAAGTATGATGGATATTCGTTTCTTCATCACACTTGTTTCAACAAGTTTTCCAAATCATTTCTTATTTTACTTCCTGGATTCTATTTATAGAACCTACCTATACAGTGACGATTCATGTCACTGCCTACTGCAACGGA
>JAEDNQ010000017.1 GCA_016302435.1 Bacteroidaceae bacterium | reverse complement strand
GTGCCGCTTCGCTCTGCCCTGGGCTATGCGCAAATTGCCCTTTCAGGGCGCACAATCAACCCAAGGTGCGCTGGTTGCCCTTTTCGTTCCGACAAGTTCGGCTGCGCTCGGCATAGCATTCAAGGCAAGCTTGATGCTCTGCTCTCACTTGCACGAACAGTCAGGGCGGACACGAATCAAAGGCATCAGCCCCTGTGCCTTCATTTGGAACGGCTAACTGGACACCCAATTAACTATTCACATTGTGAACGCTCCGGATGGTAAGCCCTGTGCTTCGATAGAGTCCCAGCGTCATCTCATGTAGATGGAGAAACTCTTGTGTGCAGACGAAAGTCCTTGGGACGTGGCTGAGAGAGAGAAGGTGGCTTTTCTGCCTCTCTTGGACTTTTTGCAGAAGATGCGGCCTGTGTAGATGGTCTTTTCTCCTGGACGGAGGTCGATGGTGAGCGAGGGCGACACGGCGCAGTATTTCTCGTTGTAGGTTGTCAGACTGATGGACACGTTGCGCAACGGATGGTCGGACGTGTTCTCTATCTTCGCCGCTATCTCTATGACTTCATTCTTAGACAGGTAACCATCGCCGTCAGTGTCTGTGTAGGAGATGTCGGACATGTTGAGGTTGGACGAGAACGAATATCCTTGGTCGCTGCCCTCGTATGTGGCACCTCCTCCTATCTGATAGTCATCACTGCCGTATCTCTCTTCGCTGTATGAGTCTGCTTCGTAGCCCTTGCGAATATTGCGCTCAGTCTGCCTTGCTATGCCCACACCGAGGATGGCGCCCACGCCTGTGCCAATGAGGCTGCCAAGGGCTGCACTCTCACCTCTGTATCTGCCGCTGCCTGACAGAAAACCTATTGTCTCGCCAACATGAGAGCCTATAATGGCTCCCGTCACTCCGCCTGACGCTTCGTATGAGCTGTTGCAGCTCGATGCCAGCACCGCCGCCGCAAGTGATATGCTTATTATGCTTCTTGTGTTCATATTCCTGTTCGTATGAATTGTAATTAATAGAACCTACCTACATGTAATATATATGGACGTATCTGCTTTAGGTAACCCTACCTGTCCTGTTGGAATAAGTTAATCGTGTGTGCCGAGAAAGTCGTCTATCAGCTGTCGAGCTATCGACATCTTGTCTGGTATGGGAGGGAGGTTGTCCGCTCCAAACCATCCTGCGTTGCTCAGTTCCTCTTCCTGCACATGGATGTCGCCGTCCACGTAGTCGGCTGTGAAACCTATCATGATGCCGCAAGGGTAGGGCCAAGGCTGGCTGCCGAAGTAGCGTATATTGTCGATATTCACTCCTACTTCCTCCTTCACCTCTCTTCTCACACACTCCTCCAATGTCTCGCCTGTCTCTACAAATCCTGCCACGAGGCCGTACATCTCCCTTCTGCTGAAGTTGAGCGCATGAACCATCAGTATCTTGTCCCCCTTCCTTATGCGCACGATGATGGC
The DNA here is from genome assembly GCA_016302435.1 of Bacteroidaceae bacterium. Taxonomy (GTDB): domain Bacteria; phylum Bacteroidota; class Bacteroidia; order Bacteroidales; family Bacteroidaceae; genus Minthosoma. The sequence continues at coordinate 18,191 of JAEDNQ010000017.1, read as the reverse complement.
AGGGCTTACCTGTGGCCATACCTCTTTGCCGCAGTTGGTGCATCGCTTGCTGATGTCGGTATGGCGCTTCATTGGTGCTCCGCACACACCGCAGTATCGCGTGTTGCTGTCCCAGTAAAGGAGTTCGTAGGCCTTGGCTGCCATCTGGTAGAAGTCTTTGTCGAGCAGATGCCACGACTGCCTCAAGCCTATTGTCTCAAGGCCTTTCATGTCGGCAGGGGGCACGCTGATGCTGTATGCCATGCAGGCCTTTCCACGGAGGGCAGGAAGAGGCTGACGGAGTGTCCAATTCTTCAGGGGCAGAGGAGGGTGGGGCGCACAGGGGATGTGGTAGCCGTTCTCGTCGTGAAGAAGAAGAATATTGTTTGCAATGAATATAAACCAATAGGTGTCCGTTGTTTTCATTGTTCAGAAGTATCTCTTGTTCTATAATATTATGTATTAATGTGCTCGCCGGTTTCTCTCGCAGGAAAGCGACGTTATGAGAGCCCTGAAGCCTTTCAAGATTCAAAATTAGTCATTATTTGTGATATAATTGTTATATATTGTATTTAAAAATATTAAATTCGCAAACAAACGGGTCAGAAGTTGGAAATTAGAACGAAAGTGTGTACTTTTGTAGTCTGAAAAGCAATCCAAACATGACAAACAATATTTTTTTCCGCACATCACTCTTCCTCACCCTCTTTTTCCTATGCTCCTCCGTCCTCTTGGCACAGAAGGGGGGCAAGAATGGGAAGGCAAAGAAAAATGCACATATCGAATATGTGACAGACATCCAGCCCGACCCCATCATGCGCAAGTCACGCCCCGACCGCCATCCATCTCCGCTTGAGATGCCTGCTCTCATTGGTCACGGCACTGTGGAACAGCTCCACGGCATAGACGTGAGCCACTATCAGGGACGCATCAACTGGGATGTTGTCGCTCAGCAGCCCAACGTGCACTATGTGTACATCAAGGCCACGGAGGGAGTTAAGACCATAGACGACCGTTACGAATACAACTTCCGTGAGTGCAAGCGTGTGGGGCTCAAAGTAGGCAGTTACCTGTTCTTCCGTCCCCATCTCTCTGCACGAGCACAGTTCGACCTTTTCTGTTCTGTCGTCGACACCAAGAGCCAGGACCTGCTCCCCCTCATAGATGCAGAGGCCATCAAGGGTGTGTCCATCCCTGTGTTCCAGCAGCGTCTGCTCGAGTTGTGCTCTCTCTTTGAGAAGGAGTATGGTGTGAAGCCGCTCATATATACCGGCCGCAATTTTTACAACCGCAACATCCATGGCAATCCTCGTCTCAGTGAATACAAGTATTTCATAGCATCCTATTCTCTCGACGAGCCCGAGCTGAATGGCAACGATGATTACCTCCTTTGGCAGTACAGTGCCACGGGGCGTGTCAGTGGCATCAGGGGAGATGTTGACATGAGCCGATTTGTAGGCAAACATCAGCTAAGGGAGATATTGATAAAATGAAGTTTTACTCTTTCTGAACAATATTTATTTGAATGGAAAAAAGGGCTGCAAGTAGCGATGAATGCTTCTTGCAGCCCTTTGGGTTTATTACGTCGGCTAAGCCGAGAGTGTTAATCTACTGGAGGAGTCTGGTCCTGACCGCTGCCGTAGCGGTGGTACTCGAAGGAGATGCTCTGTTCCTTGATGTAGTGGATGAGCTCTACGCGGCCGTTGCGCACAGGTGCATCAGTGGCGATGAACTTGTTGATGGCGGCTGCTCGCTCGTACATCTGGATAGGTATGCCAGCAGAGCAGGTGCGGATGCGCTCGTAGCTTGACATGGAGTTGATGAACTCGGAGAGAGTCTCTTTCTTGAGTGTGGCTCCTGTGGAGGCGAGAGCAGCTGAGCGGTCGTCGGACGGGTCGAAGCTGATGGTCAGCGGCGTGCCTGTTATCTTGGCGGCGAGAGCTACCATCTCTGCCTGCTCGTTGGTGTCGCCCTCGAAGAGACGGAGTGCCATGCCACCCTTGAGAGGGAGATAGCGGAAGACGTTCTGTTCGCCACGGCACTTGTTCCAGTCACGCGCTTCCTTGAACTCTGTCTCCCATGCCTCAGCGTAGCTCATGCGGTAGTCGGTCTTTGAGCCTGGCTTGTCGGTGATGACCATGAACTGTGTGCAGTAGTTGGGTCCACCTGCCTTGATGCCTCCGCCGAAGGCAGAGAGCTTCATGCCGCCGAAGGGCTGGCGGTTGACGATGGCTCCTGTGATGCCTCGGTTGATGTAGAGGTTGCCAGCCATGATGCTGTTCTTCCAAAGGGCGCGTTCGCTCTCGTCGAGAGACTGTATGCCCGATGTCAGTCCGTAGTCGAGACCGTTGACGAGGTCGATGGCCTCCTGTAGAGTGTCGAACGGACAGACGGAGAGCATAGGACCGAAGAGCTCAGTGCGGAAGGAGAAGTTCTTTGGGCTCACTCCCCACTTTATTGTTGGGGCAAGGATGTACTTGTTCTTGTCGACGAAGCGTGGAGGCACGAGCCATGACTCGCCTGGCTCAAGAGTGTTGAGAGCCTGTAGGAGCTTCTCGTTCTTGTTGGTTATCATCGGGCCAACGATGTTGCCCGCGCTCCATACGCTGCCCACCTTGATGCTGGTGGCACAGTCCTTCATCTTCACCTTAAACTCCTCAGAGTCGTATACCGAGCGCTCCACGAGGAGCAGGGAACATGCGGAGCACTTCTGTCCGGCATTGCCGAAGGCAGAGGCGCAGGCATTCATGATGGCGTGGTCGCGGTCGGCAGAAGCTGTGATGATCATCACGTTCTTTCCACCAGTCTCAGCAGAGAGTGGCTTGGCAGGGTTAGCCTTGGCTATGCTCTGAGCTGTCTCTGTGCCTCCCGTGAGTATGATGTGCTTGATTTCGGGAGCGGAAGTGAGGCGGTCGAGAGCGTCGCGCTCTGTGATGATGACCTGCAGAGCCTCCTTTGGCACGCCTGCATCCCAGAAGGCCTTCGCGAAGAGCCATGCTACAGGAGCTGCCACAGTGGCAGGCTTGAGGATGACGGTGTTGCCCGATGCGAGACCTGCCACAACACCACCTACTGGGATGGCGCATGGGAAGTTCCATGGTGAGATGACAAGTATAGTGCCCTTAGCCTTCATCTCTATGTCCTTCATCTTGTAGAATGGCATGAGAGAAGGAGTGTAGAAGCGGCAGTAGTCGATACCCTCGCTCACTTCCACGTCGGCTTCGGTGACAGTCTTGCCTGTGATGGCGCACATGCATCCGATGAGGTCGCCTCTCATGTCGCCGAGGCGGTTGGCAGCATCGAACATTATCTTGTGACGCTCTTCGAAGCTCTTCTGTCTCCAGCCCTTAGGGTCGGAGTCGGCTATGCGTATGATTTCGTCCACCTGCTTCACGTTGGCTTTAGACATCTCGCATATCATGACCTCATCGTCCTGGCAGCGGTCGTAGTAGCGAGCGCGGCTGTCGCCTGTGACGGTGGTGTCGCCTATCTGAGTTGGGATGACGTATGGTGTGTCGCTCTTTGACTTCTTCCACTTCTTGAAGATCTGTCTCTGCCACTCCTGGTTGCACTCGCGGTCGAAGTCGGTGTCGGGCTCATTCACCATGTGGTCCATAGGAGGCACGGGCTTGTAGGGCTCGAGGCGGTTCTGCTTGCGGTGAGGAGTGTGGTCAAGCTTGTCCTTGATGGCGTATGCGTCTTCAAACTGCTTCTTGAGGAATCGCCATGTGTCGGTGTCTGGCTTGAGGTTGAAGGAGTGGGTGAGGAAGTTGTCGGGTGCTGTGTTCTCGTCCATGCGGCGCACGAGGTATGACACAGCGTTGAGGAAGTGCTCATCTTTGACTACGGGAGTGTAGAGAATGACGTGGTTGCCCAGTTTGGACTGTGCTCTCCACACGTGGTCTGCCATACCTTCGAGCATCTCGAAGCAGAAGGTGTCCTTGGGTGTCTGGTACTTCTGTGTGAGGAGGTAGGCATAGGAGATGGTGTAGAGGTTGTGGGAGGCCATGCCGATGTGGAGATACTGTGAGTTCTCGGGCAGGAGTCCGCGCTCGATGATGTGGAGGTAGTTGGCGTCGACCTCTGTCTTGTTGCTGCGCACGGGGTTTTCCCATCCGCGTAGGGAAGCGACGACAGTCTCCATGTCGAGGTTGCATCCTTTGACGATGCGCATCTTGATGGGCGCTCCTCCTCTGAGGCAACGCTCCTTGGCGAACTCGAGGAGTTCGGTCTGGAAGTCCCATGCGTCGGGCAGGTAGGCCTGCACCACGATGCCTGCGGAGTAGGTGAGGAACTCGGGCTTGGAGAGCACCTCCTTGAAGAGTCTCATGGTGAGGTGGGCATCCTTATACTCCTCCATGTCGAGGTTGATGAACTTGGCGCGCTTGCGTCCGTTCTCGTCGATGTATGGGTTTTGGATGGCTGCCTGGTAGAGTTCGGACATGCGGCGGACGAGCTCGGGGAAGGACTCCTCGTAGTTGAGGGCGTGTGTCTGCGCGTAGATGCCTGAGATCTTGACGGAGATGTAATTGATGTCGGGTTCCTTGAGAGCTTCGAGGTAACTGTAGTAGCGCTTGTCTGCCTCTTCGTTGCCAAGAACGACCTCACCAAGGAGGTTGACGTTCTGTCCTATCTTCTGTTCGAAGCGTGTGGCGAGGTGCTTGGTGAGGTATGGACGTGCGGCATCGATGATGACGCGTGAGGTGTCGAGCCTCAGTCGCTTCTTGATGATGGGGATGGCGATTGGGTAGAAGAGGTAGCCAAAGGACTGGTACATCTTGAAGAGGAAGGCATCTCTCTTGTTGAGGAACTGAGGTATGCCATACTGGTCGATGAGCACTTTGATGCGGCGAGAGAGTTTCTTGTCGTCGCGTATCTGGGATGACTCGTCGAGCATCTTCACGAGGAACTTCTTGTCCTGCGGACGCTGCACCATGGTAGCGTACTTGTGCTGCTCAGCGCGCTCGGCGCTTGTGATGGTCTCTTCACATGTGTTGTAGAGGGTCATTACCCATTCTTCTACTTCCTTTATTGTCGGCTTGTTCATAGTCGTTAGCAGATTAAATGTTTATCATGTTGTTGTCTTGAAGAGTAGAGTTGAGACGTGTGGGTGTTTTCTTCTTATTTCTCTTCAGCAACAAAGAAGAAAACATTTAATCGGCGGTAGGACTGAACATGACCGCTCTGTATCGGTGCAGCTCCTGAAGGGCTTGCTTCGAATACATGTCAAATAGTGAGCTTGTCATAAGTGTGCGTGTTGGTTTGAGTGGTTAATGATTATTGCTGTTGGTCGCGAATCTTATGTTTTCGGTTGCAAATGTATGAAAAATTCTTTTCTTACATTGCAAAAGCATGACATTTTTGTGTTTTCGCTTGCAAAAGAACGTTTATTTTGCGTTTTCGATTTCAGAAGCACGTTTTTTATCGTGTTCTGCAGCGCGGACGCGGCTTATCCTGTCTTTGCTGCTCCTAAAGCGCGAGCCACGTTCTATTTCTTCACCATGAGGGTGTTGGCATAGTAGATGACCTGTCCGCCGTACCATGCTGTCCAGTCGTCGAAGCTGATGGAGCCGTCGTCGTTGATGCGTCCGACCACAGGGTCGCTCTCGGATGATGTGGCTGAGAATCCGTAGTAGCCAGTCCAGTCGGTCAGTGGCTCTATGAGGATGTAGTCTTCATTGTGTCGTCTTCTTTTTTAGGTGGGTTCTATCAATAGTAGAAATACGTGTAGAAGGAGTAGTATGTGCTCTCATCATCTATGACGGCCGAGTTGACGTAGGCATAGCCGTAGTCTCCCTTATTGCTTGCGTTCTTCTTGAGGTTGATGCTGCAATAGTTGTTTCCGTCGTATTGTGACCAGAAGTACATGTAGTTGTTGATTGATAGGCTGCTGCCTTCGGGTGTCCACGTAGCGTAGCTTCGCTTGTCGTTGAGGAGATACCATCCGTCGCTGTCTGACTGGCTGTGGTCGAGGGGTACTATCTCTCCGTTGCACTTGTAGACGTCCTCAGCGTCGAAGTTGCCGTTTATCTTGAACTTGAGGTCTATGCCCGAACCGAGGAAGTTGCGCCAGATGAACTTGTTCTCGCCTTCGAACTGGAGGAGCTGTGAGGTGGTCACTTCGTTGAAGTAGTAGGGGCTTGTGTCTCCGCTGTACTTTACGTTTGCGCTTATGAGCTTGAGCTTGTATATGTTGAAGGCGAATGTGGACGAACCGTCCTTCTTCTTGTAGGGGTTGGTATATTCCTCTGGAATCTGAAGTGTGCACTTGGGTGTGGTAGCCAGGTCTGCGAATGTGATGGTGATGGTCGTTTCTGTGGCTCCGTCGGCGAAGGTTGCCTGTGCAGGCACATTGTCTATGTTGTCAGTCTTGCTGACCACCTTTATGGGCACTGTGAGTTCGCCTTCTGCATTGGCTCTGGCGAGGGTGATGTCAACAGACTTGGCGTCTTGCTCTGTCTTGATGAACTCTGTGGTGTTGCTGCTTGGGAAGTACACTCCTGCATCTTCAACAGAGGGTTCGCCCGCGCGCTGGAAGTCGTCGTCGTCATCGCATGCTGTGAGGGCAAGGGCGATGAGGGCTGCGGGGAGGATGTATGTGGATTTGAATATGTTCATTTTCGTGTATATTCGATTATCATTATATATATATATATTTATATAGTTCCTGACGTGGAATATATGGACGTTTATCAATAGTTGTCCGAGGTCTTTATGGCACCGGATGTGTCAGGGTTGGGCACGATAGAGGTGTTGAGTTCCTGCTCAGACTCGAGGATGAAGTAGTTCATCCATGGTGCTGTATAGCCTGGCACGGAGTTGATCATGAAGGCATCCTGATAGTTGGTGTTGTCCTTGCGGCGCACCTGCAGGTTCATGCGCTTGTAGTCGAAGTAGATGATGCCTTCTCCCCAGAACTCTACGCGCTTCTGCACCATCATCTCGTTGAGGAAGTCGCTGAGGGATGAGCTGACGAGAGGGTCGTAGCTGCCATCGTCGCAGCGGTAGTTGTTCATGAAGTTGGTCAGTGCTGTGTAGCCTGCGCTCACGCCTCTGAGACGTGCTGTGCACTCTATGTCGATGAACTCCATCTCTTCCATGCGCATGAGGGGCAGGTCGCCGAGCAGTCCTACGTAGTAGTCGGTGGTATTGCCGCCTGCAGGTCGGAACTTGAGGTTGACATAGGCTGGCAGGGTGGCGAAGTCATCCTCCTTGAGCGATGTCTCATATTTGATGGCGGCGGATGGTTTGCCTGCATCGTCAGGACTTACCCATGCGCCCTTGCGCCAGTCGCCGTCGCACATCTTGCTGTAGAGGCTGCTGGAGATGCAGCGGAAGGCTTTGTAGCCGCGTCCCATGCCCCATTCGGGCTCGGAGGATACTGTGCCGATGAAGGTGTAGTAGTACTGGGCGGGCACTTGCTCCTTTTGGCTGACCGACATGCACCACATCCATCCCTTATCAGGTGTGTTGAAGCCCGTGGTCTTGTTGAGCCAGAGCTCTTTGGAAGTGGGGGTGTAGCCACCAGTGGCTATGGCGCGGATGGCGTATTCCTGAGCTTTCTTGTAACACTCATTGGCGCTCACAGCCTCTTCCATCTTGGCGAGGTCTTCGGGCTTCTGCTCAAAACGTGATGCCAGCTCCATCCATGTGCGTGCCTTCATGCCGTAGACAACGGAGAGGTCGGGCAGGGTCTTGTCCTCGCGGCTGAAGTCGGCGAGGTATTTCTCAGCCTTGTCGAGGTCGCTGAGGATGAAGCGGTACATGGTCTCGAAGGGTGCTCGAGGGTTGTGCTTGGTGTCGTCGAGAGTTGTTGTCTCAGTGACGATGGGTACGGTGAGTCCATAGATGTCGTTGCTCTCGGCATAGTCGTCGAGAGAGGCTATGCCTGTCTTCTTGTACTCGAACATGCGAGCCATGTCGAGGTAGGCGAGGGCGCGGTAGGTGAGGGCGCATCCGAGATACTGTTTGGATGTTTCGGACGCTGTCTCAGGGTCGATGACTCCTATTAGGTCGTTGATGCATGCTATGAGCTTATAATAATAGTTATATGTGAAGTAGGGTGGGGGTGTGTAGCGAGTCTGCTCACCGCTTTCCACGGCATACCAGTAGCTGTAGGTGGCATCGTAGACAGGCATGTCGGCGAGCTGCACGTCTCGGAAATGCATCTGGCAGGGGTAGCCCCAGTCGTTGGCGTAATATTCTGTGGATTCGTCCACTCCCCATGAGTTGTAGGTCACCATGTAGCCCGTGATGCCGTTGAGGAGTCCTTTCTGTGAGGCAGGGAGCGAGCTGACTTGGTCGGAGGAGAGGACGTCTGTTGGCTGCATCTCGTCGATGCAGGATGAGAGCATGAGGGCAGCAGTCATGCACGCGCCTGCAGTCTTGTATATTGTTGTCTTCTTCATTGTCTTTTCTTGTCTGTGTTAGAAGGTTATCTTGATGCCGCCAGAGATGGTGCGGCAGGTAGAGTATGAGTAGTTGCTGTCTGCTGTGCCGCGGAATGAGCCTCGTGGGTCGAAGCCTTTGCGCTTGCTCCAGTAGTAGAGGTTGTCGCCTGCGGCGTAGATGCGCACGCTCTGCAGTCCGAGGTTCTTGACGAGCTTGCGTGGCAGTGTGTAGCCGACGTTGATGTTTTGGAGCGTGAGGTAGCTGGCGTTGGTGAGGAAGCGGTCTGACTGTCCTGCTGCGTAAATGTCGCCATACTGCCAGCGAGGTATGTTGCTTGTCTGGTTGTCCACGGACCATGCGTTGAGCAAGTCCTTGTGTATGGCGAAGCCTGAGCCGTCGCCGTAGGGGTTGTACATGTGTGAGGCATATCCGTAGTCGTAGGCCTTGCCGCCGATGGAGTAGGTGAAGGTCACTGACAGGTCGAAGCCGAAGGCTGAGAGCGACGTGCCGAATCCTCCGAAGAGGTCTGGGTGTGGGTCGCCGCAGAGGAAGAAGTCGGCATCGCCATACTGGCTTGTGGTGATGATGTTGCCGTCGGCGTCGTGGTCATACCAGAGTGACTTGCCCTCGCTGTCCACGCCTGCATATTTCTTCAGATACCAAGTGTAGAGGGGCAGGCCTTCGCCCACGTAGTTGATGCCGGATGTGTAGCCAGCGTGTCCGTCGACCTTTTTGTTTTTCTTGAGGTCGCTGGCGATGAAGGTTATCTCGTTGGCGTATCGAGTGGCATTGAGGTTGAGGGTCCAGGTAATGTCTTTTGTCTTTATGACATCGCCCGACAGGTCAAGCTCGACACCCTTGTTGAGCATGTCGCCAATGTTGTAGAAGCTGCCGGAATAGCCTGCGTTGTAGGGAGCGTAGACGAAGCAGAGCATGTCGGTCGTCTTGCGAGAGAAGAACTCGAGTCCTCCGCGCAGACGTGAGCGGAAGAGCTCAAACTCGAAGCCTGCGTTGAAGTTGTTGTTGGTTTCCCAGGTGATGTTGGGGTTGCCCTTGGAGTAGAGTGAGAGGGCGAGGTCGCCATTGTTGTCGATGGCGTATGTGTCCTTGTAGAGGAAGTCGCCTATGTTGTCGTTGCCTTGCTGTCCGAAGGATGCCTTGACCTTGAGCATGGAGAGCCATGGTATGTCTTGCAGCCAAGTCTCTTTTGTCATGATCCATGCTCCGCCGAAGGAGTAGAAGTTGCCCCAGCGGTGGTCGGGATGGAAGCGTGAGGATGCGTCGCGGCGGAAGGAGGCGGAGCCGAAGTACTTCTGTGCGTAGTCATATTGTGCGCGGAAGAAATATCCCTCGTTATTATAGTCTGATACGCTGTCGCCGTTGTCTCTCACCTTGATAGCTCCGCTGAGGTTCTGATTTTCGAAGTATGAGGCCATGCCTGTTCGCACGCCTGTCAGATACTCGTAGTGGCTGCGGTAGTATTCATGTCCGAGAAGAACTTCTGCATGGTGCTCGCCGAAGTTCTTGGAGTAGTTGAGCAGCTGCTGGAAGTTGTAGGAGTAGTTCTCGCTCATCTCCTTCGACACATATCCGTCAGGGAATGTTATGGAGCCGTAGCCGTAGAATGGTTGTTGGGTGAAGTTGCCCTTGATGGCTCTCACTGTTCCTGTGCCGTTGAGTGTCAGAGTGAGTCCGTCAATGAGGTTGACGTCTGTGTAGCCGTTGAGCGAGAAGGCGTTCTCGCGGTAGAGGTTGGTGTTGAGGTAGGTTTCCTGCAGTGGGTTGCTCTGGGGAACGACGGGTCGCTGTAGGCCGTTGACGGCGCCGTCGCCGTAGTCGTACATGTTGCCGTTATCATCTGTCAGGATGTTGCCCTCGCCGTCACGTATATATAAAGGATATATGGGGGCTATTTGGTTGACAGTGGCGAAGATGTCTGAGTCGTAGGACGAAGTGACGGTGTTGTAGTTGGAGTGGGTGAACGATGCGTTGCCGCCTATCTTGAGCCATGGCTTGGCCTGCACGTCGGCTTTGAGGCGAGCGGAGTAGCGTTCGAAGTCTGACTTGTCCACCACGCCCTCGTTCTTCAGGTAGCCTATGCTGCCATAGAACTGTGCCTTGTCCGTGCCTCCGTTGACGTTGATGTTGTATTCCTGTCTCAGGCCAGTGTGGAAGGCTTCGTCCTTCCAGTCGTCGGGCAGTACGGTATAGACCTGTCCGTTGTGGTAAACACGGTTGCCGAGAGTGGCGTGTGGGTTGAGTCGTCCGTTCTCTCCGATGAGGTATTCGCCTTCGGGCACAGTGTAGCACACATAGCCGAGGCCTCCTGCCGACTTGTCGTTGCTGCTCATGGTCTGGTTGACCTTGACGTGAGCCTCGTAGGGGTTGAGTCCCATCTCGTTGACCTGATAGTTGTAGAGGGCCTTGTAGTATGTCTCGTAGTACTGGGCTGGGTCGTTGATGGTCTCGTAGTCGCGCTTTATGCGGCTGTTGGCTCCCCATTTGGCATCGAGGGTTATCTGTGCGTTGCCTGTCTTGGCCTTCTTTGTGGTGATCATGATGACACCGTTGGCTCCGCGCGCTCCGTAGAGGGCGTTGCTGGCAGCGTCTTTGAGCACACTGATGGATGCCACGTCGTTAGGGTTGAGGTTGTTCCATCCTCCGTCGTAGGGAGCACCGTCGACGATGATGAGGGGGTCGTTGCCAGCGTTCAGCGAACTGAAGCCGCGTATGCGCAGGGTAGGGGTGGCAGTGGGCGAGCCTGAGTTGTTGATCATCTGCACACCGGCGGCCTCTCCCTGGAGTCCTCCAAGGACGTTGGTCAGCTGCTTCTGTTCTATCTTCTTCTCATTGACGATGGTAGCTGAACCTGTGAATGAGGCGCGGGTCTGCTTACCGAAGGCCACGACCATGACGTCGTCGAGTTCCCTCTCGTTGTTCTCAAGTGTGATGCGCATAGATGCCTTTGGCGTGAGAGTCTGGCTCATCATGCCTATGAAGGAGATGGTGAGCTTGTCGTTTTTGTCCACATCTTTAAGTGTGAACTTACCATTGATGTCTGTGGTGGTGCCTTTGGTTGATTGGCTCAAATACAAATTGCATTCGAGTATGTTATTGTTGTTATAGTTGTCGGAGTTTATTTTGGACGACAACAGGAACAAAGTCTGCCTGGCCGACCGTTCCAATCCCTGTTGCTACACTCGTCGGCGTGTGGCTGAAAAAGCTATGACGAATGAACCATATTACCCACCCCTTTGCTATCTATTATATTTACTTTTCACCAGAATTTAATGGTTTGTTCATTTTTTTTGATAAATCAGCAAATTTTTTTTTCAAGTGTTTGGTTAATTGGAAAGAATATTATAAATTTGCACCCGATTCTCGTCATATCGGGGAGATTAAATTAATGAATATTTTTAATATAAAAATAAAAATAGCCCTCAAGGATCACCTCCTTAAACGAATGTATAAAGGTAACGTCAAGTCGGACGTTTCTTCATACCTGCTTACGCAAAGTTGCGTGAGAACCATTAATTTGCCCTGCTCTCATCTTTTACGTGACGCGCTGATTGTTTTTAGGAAATACATTGTAGATTATAGAGAGGACATATCTATACGATATGTTAATTACACAAACACACAATTCAAAACTCCTAATTTACCTCAGACACAACATACTCATATTTTTATCCAAACATCTCCTATTATTAATTTTCACTATGAGTGAAGCATTAATTTTATCATGTATTAATGGCAACATAGAAGCAGTTAATACACTTCAACCTATATTGATAGAAGACACCTTCACATCCATACAATACCAAACTTGTAAGGATGAAGATATATGTGATATATGTGCCAACATGAATAAGGCAACCAACCGCCTTAAAGAAACCTGTGATGCTCTCTTATATTACAAGAAGTATCACGCCAATGATTATACGAACGATACTCATCGTTTGTATGAGCATACACAAAAAGCTGTGGCTGATATTGACGAGCAGTTAAGCAGTTTACAACGTGACAAAAGTTACTTTTTCAATGTAGACAATCCCGATAAACAAAGAGACAAAGAAAATTTTCTCTTTGGCGAAGAAGGATTTCGCAATTCTTTAGCCAGACTGCTTTGTGAGCTGAAGAAGTTGAATGCTGTGTTGGATGATATTAGCAAAGAGTGTGAAGAAAGGAATGGAAATCCCAACTTGGTGCGCATCATCTATCAAGAGGCTTATAAAAGGGAAGCAAAAGCATGTGATTCTGATAAAGGAGTTTTGTTCAGTCCCGACCAAATTAATGAGTCCATACCAAAGTGTAAGTTGGATAACGATGACGTCATATGTGCGTTTTACCATAAATGGAATAATAGTCAGTTCCATCAGCACGTATTGAGGTCCGAAGGCAAGCTGGTTGTTGATACTAAACAGGAAAGTGAGGAAGGTGCTTTTTTTGAAGAGATGCGTAATCGGCTGGGAGCAGAAAAAGCTGCTAATATGAGGAAGTTTGTGCAGTACTACATCGATAACGAAAGTCAAATAGATCAGTCTGACCAGACAAAGTACGTAGCTGTTATTTTAGAAAAGATTGGTTCGAAGAAAAGCATTCTACTTGATTACTTCAATCGCCTATACGCGTATATGGGCGGTACGAGCACGCCTAAGAAATATCAAACTGTTTGTGCTGCTGCGAGAAAATATGAAAATAATGACAGTGATGCGTATCGTAAGAAGTACGACTCAATAAAAAAAGAAATTGGTCGATTGCTAAGTGAAGATAGCAAAATAGGCGTTGGATGAAATTTGCCTCATAAAAATTATGTATTTGATTGTTGACATGAACAATTATAACATCATAATCCAAGAGTCAAATCCAGTTAAACTGTGATTGATTCTTGGATTTTTTTATGTCAACGCGTGTTGGAAGTTGAGATTATTTATGTAAACTGTAATGTGGTAAATTATAACTCATCTCTTCTTTTACATGGATTTTACATTTTGAAGTTAAAATGAGCGCTGGGTTATAATCTTTGATGTTAATGTTATAATCGAATTATAATTTTGTGGGCGTCTGTTTAACTCAATAAAGTTAACACCAGTTGAACGTTAGAATAAAACCATGCGTGAATAGTTTAATGTTTACTTTTTAAGGTTTATCTAACTCTTTGTTGTACAATAAGATAAGAAATATTTTTCTCGACAAATCCTTTGGTGTGTGTATAATTACCCCTAACTTTGCATCACCGACCGATGAGGAAAATGGTCATACGTGGACCGCAGACCAGATTCGCTTCCAAATCGCGAGGAGGGCCCTTCGTGCGAATCCGAAGGCATACCCGGAAAGCATGCAGTATGGAACAGGATTCCTACTCACAACCTTCTTCGCCCAACACCCATGTTGGCGATGACGGTTCCGCCACACCAGATAGAGAATGCTCATTCTTCAGTTCACCTGTGCAGAACGTGCGACCAGTCAAGACCGTTGGCATAAAGGACGTGTACAACTACATCACCCTTTACATGCCAGCCATCAAACACACTCACACACTGCGCAGCTTACACGATGCGACGGAGGCACGCAAATACAAAGCCTGCAACTTTGACTTTGTCTGCTTCTCTGGTACTTTCAGCTATCGAGCTGACAACGCTCTCATAAAGCACAGCGGACTTCTCTGCCTCGACTTCGACCATGTCGGAACAGGCGACGCCCTCTGGACACTGAGGCGGAAGCTGATAGCCGACCCTTACTTCACCACCTGGCTACTCTTCACGTCGCCAAGTGGAGATGGACTAAAGTGGGTGATAGATATTGACCTTGGCAGATGCGACCACTCTACATGGTTCAAAGCTGTAAGGAACTATATAATGGCTACCTACAGACATGAGGTTGACAAGCAGTGCGCCAACATCTCGCGCAGCTGCTTCCTACCGCATGACAGCAGCTGCTACGTTCACCCATCTATCATAATTACAAATAAGGACATCTGTCCGTTTTAATTAATAATTGTATTATGAACAATAAAGAATATAAATTTAACCCAATCGCTTGGTCTCAGCAAGGCTCAGACCAAGAAGTCGAAATAGATAAAAGTGTCTCTTCTCCATCGAGCAGTGCTTCACGCTCCAGCAATCTCGAAGAAGAAGTAAGCAACATAGCACAAGAAATCGTGAACCGGGGCATTGACATCACACAAGGTTATCATAAATGGTTACATCTCGGTTTTGCCCTTGCTGAAGGCTTGGGTGAAAATGGGCGAGGCTTATTCCACAATCTTAGCAGCATGAGTGAACAGTACAACCCGTCAGAATGCGATAAGCAATATACGGCTTGCCTTTACTCAAGCAATGGTGGTATTACTATAAAAACGTTCTTTCAAATGGCAAAAGAAGCAAATATTGATATCCGTGAGTTCTCTTCTAAGAAAGATGACTCAAACAGAGTTTGTGCCAATAGTGCCATTGTGCCAAGTGCCAATAGTGCTAATAAAGAGATAAAAAGTACTGATTTAGCTGTTTTGGACAAAGGTTTGTCACATGTCACTTTGGCACAATTGGCACAAACTACTCGAATAGTTAACAAAGCCTACAATTTCTCCAGCAAACTTTACATTGAAGATTTAGACTTTTTAACTCGTAAGATTATTGAGCTCCATGGCGACGATGCCTCAAAGTGCGACGCTCAAATTCTCGGTATGCTCAATGCTGTAGGCGGGCTACTTGGCGGAGTCAACGGCAAGCCCGAAAGCCGCAGCGGCATCTATGGGCTTTACGATGGCCGTAGAGTGTACGCCCCAGTTTACAACATTGTCTTCAGCCGTGCGGGCAACGGCAAAGGCATGCTCTCTTTCTGCCGACACCTCCTCTATCCCGTGAAGCGCGAGATGAAACGCAAGTATGAGGAGGAGAAGGCTGAATATGACAAAGCCATGGCTGCTTGGGAAATTCAGAACAAGAAAGACCGCGGACAGACTCCGGTCGAACCTGTCCGTCAAGACCCCTTCATGCCCGGCAACAGCTCAGCATCTGCCGTCTATCGCCAGATGGAGGCTAACGGCGGTTGGGGCATGATATTCGAGACAGAGGCCGACACCGTCTCCGCCATCATCGGAACTGACTACGGCAACTATTCCGACCTCATGCGCAAGGCCCACCACCACGAGGCTATATCCATGTCCCGTGTGACAGAAAAGATTCACATAGACATAGAAGAACCTCGCCTCGGCATATTCCTCACGTGTACCCCAGGACAGCTGCCGGCTCTCTTTCCCTCGTTTGAGAATGGACTCGGGTCACGTTTCCTCTTCTACGAGTTACCCGATGAAGATGTGAACTTCCGCAACGTGTTTGCCATGTCAGCCACACCACTCGAAGACACGTACAAGCAGTTGGGAGAAGAGATAATGCCGCTCTACCATTGCTTGCAGAGCAGGGTAGGGCGTCCCATACAGTTTATGTTGAGCGACAGTCAGCAGAAGGAATTCCTCGACACGTATAGAGAAACTCTGCGTGAGCAGTTCTCCATGCTTGGCCCAGGCATAAACGCTTTCGTGTTCCGCATAGCTCTGGAGTGTTTCCGCTACGCCATGATATTGACAGCCCTCAGACGTCTTGACCAGTGGAAGAAACAAGTTGACTATACCAATCCTGACATTAAGCCTATCTTCTCCGACAATGAGATAGGCATTGTCTGCGACGACAGGGACTTCCGCACAGCAATGACTATTGTTGACTGCCTTATCTTCCACTCGGCTCGAGTGTATGCGACCTTGGCTAAGGAAGATGACAATCCGTTCGACAAAAAAGACATTACACTTTCAAAGGAGCAGAAAGATATCTTCGACACACTCCCCGAAGGCGAGTGCAGAACAAAGGATTTTATTGAAATATGCGATAAGTATGGAATGAGTGAGCGAACAGCTAAGCGCATTCTTAAAGATTTTTGTTACACATACCGCATACTTGTCCGTATCAAACACGGCGTGTATCGAAAACTAATAAGAAAGGAGGAATAGACCATGTATAGCTACCCCATACGCATCTACACAAAGAAAGAACTGGCTCTGTGCTACTTCCCTGACAGCATGCCGCGCACAGCCGTCTGTCACCTCATGGCTTGGATAATGCGCTGCACACCTCTCTACGAGGCTCTCGTCAAGGCTGGCTACTCGAAGCAGGCAAAAAGCTTCACTTCGCGCCAAGTAGCACTTATCTTCGAATATCTCGGTGAGCCGTAAAGAAAATGTGCAGAAAAGTCCATCTATCGCAAGGTATCGACATCTATCGCAAGAGTCAACTCTGCGCTACATCGTAACTTTGCATCGTCAAAAGGACAGCGAGCTCACCTTCCTCCGTGAGCCATCCGAACGCTCCAGCGGAGCAAGCTCAATGCCCTTTTTGAGTCGGCTCAACGCCCCTCGTGAGTCGGCTCAACACTACCCGCGAGTCGGCTCAAAGAGAGGTTTGAGCTACGGGGGAAAGAATCGTCAGATTTCCCAACCCCGGACAACGCACACGCAACAACTTTACGAATTTGGAATCTTTCAAACCTTTGAATCCCTTCAAACCGTTGAACCCTTCAAACCTTTGAAACCCTTCAATCCTTTGAAACCCTTCAAACCGTTGAAACCCTTCCAAACTCTTCAAACAGTTTTCTTTAACCCCATTAATGGTGGATGTCCTCTCACATCCTAAAAGTTAAGTCCCGACACCAGAGGGCATATACCGTGGCACTAAACGTACAAGTTTTAGTTTCAGAAAACAAGATGCTCGGCGAGAAGATAGCTTCTCCACGTCTTGTGAACGTTCAGACACTCAGTTTCGACAACTTCTGCGATTACCTCTCACAGGGCTCGACAGTGACAGCAGCTGACGTGTCAGCAGTGATGAAGCAGCTGGAGAAAAACCTCCCGCTCATCCTTGGGCTGAACAGCAAGGTCATCGTCTCCCCCGACGGCCTTACCTTCCGCCCAGCCGTCAAGGGCAGCATCACCCAGTCTCAGCTCAAGGCAAAGCTCACGGCCCGCAAGGAGGCTCTCCTCGCTGCTGGCGACACGGCAGGGGCAGCTAAGATTGACACGGAGCGAGAGCTCACGCCAAGCGACCTTGCCATGAGCGACCTCACAGCACGCATCGTCATCGACATCCCTGTGAAGTGGGACGACCGCTTCAAGCAGCAGGCCACATTCAAGCGCATCACACGCGGCACCGTGGTGGTGGAGAGTGACATGGCAGGCAGCGAGGAGGACGAGACGAACCCTGGCGGTAACGTGTCAGCCGAAGTGGCACAGTACACACTCTCCGTCTCATCTGCCAACTCCACCCAGGGCACGGTCAATGAGAGCGTGAACAAGGCGTACGACAAGGGCACACAGGTTGTCATCACTGCCACCCCAGCCTCTGGCTACACCTTCTCTCGCTGGAGCGACGGCAGCACAGCCAACCCTCGCACTCTGACCATCGACAAGAACTACTCCCTCACAGCAGAGTTTAACGTGGTGACAAGCGGCGGCTC
Source organism: Bacteroidaceae bacterium (assembly GCA_016302435.1). GTDB lineage: Bacteria > Bacteroidota > Bacteroidia > Bacteroidales > Bacteroidaceae > Minthosoma. Next base: position 317 of record JAEDNQ010000017.1, on the reverse strand, counting down.
AGGCGAGGACGGTGACAGCGCCTACTAACCCACGGCCAAGGCAGACAGAGGGGCGCGCCTTGGCTGAATAGCAAAGGGATTAACGACAAGAGCATATCTCACGAGTTCAATGGATATGCAAGTCGTTAATCCCTTTTTTGTGTGGACAGCAATTTCCAGCAACATACAGCAATCTTTTCAGAAAAATATTTTTCATGGCAATTGCTGGCTATTCATGGCAATTGATGACCAAAACAAACAAGTCCGCACAGCGGACAACTATCATGGCAACATAGAATGTTTTTTGAACAGCAATAGCCAGCAATTGCCCAGCAATT
>JAEDNQ010000190.1 GCA_016302435.1 Bacteroidaceae bacterium | reverse complement strand
CGCACCACTGTGATAGCGGCTTTGAAGTCGTCGAAGTCGATTGCTTCGCCATCTGTCTGGCCGAGCTCTATTGAGTTGGCGAGGACCTGTGATGCTATGGCTTCTTTGAAGCAGGCGAGCACGTCCTGTGTCTCAGGTGTGTCGCTGATGACAACTCGTATGCGGTCGGTGATGTCGAAGCCCTGTGTCTTGCGCAGATTTTGTATCTGCTTGATGAGCTTGCGAGCGTTGCCTTCATTTTTGAGGGCTGGAGTGATGGTGATGTCGAGAGCCACGGTAGTGACACCTTCATTAGCCACGCTCCATCCTGGAATGTCTTGTGACATGATGTCGACATCGGCGAGTTCGATGACGGCTTCCTGGCCTTCGGCCATGAGGGCTATCTTGCCTTCTGATTCGAGCTGGGCTATCTGCTCCTGGCTCATCTCAGCCACGGCTTGACTCACGGCCTTCATCATCTTGCCAAACTTCTTGCCCATGACGCGGAAGTTGCACTTCACGTTCTTGACGAGCATGGCGCCGTCCATGAGCTGGAGCTCCTTGACATTGACTTCCTTGGTGATGATGTCTTTCATCCTCTCTATGCGTGAGCTGAAGACGGGGTCGGTGTCTGGCACGGCTATGGACTGCAGAGCCTGTATCACAGGTATCTTCACTTTCTTGCGTATGGACAGACCCATAGATGTCACCTTCATGGCTGCCTCCATGGCTGCTTCGAGCTCAGAGTCTATCCAGCTCTCTTCAACCTCAGGATATTTTGCCAAGTGAACGCTTTGGCTCTTGTCTTTGCCTGTCACGGCATTGAGGTCGCGGAAGAGTTGGTCGGCATAGAAGGGAGCTATAGGGGCTATGAGTCGGCTGAGCGTGTCGAGGCAGATGTAGAGTGTCTGGTAGGCGGAGATCTTGTCTTCTGTCATCTCTCCTCCCCAGAAGCGCTGCTTGTTGAGGCGGATGTACCAGTTGGACAGGTTGTCGATGACGAACGACTGAATGAGGCGGCCCGCTGGGGTCGGGTCGTAGTCGTCGAGATATGTGCGCACGCTCTTGACGAGGGTGTTGAGTTCTGACAGCAGCCAGCGGTCAAAGTCAGGGCGCTGATCATAGGCGATGTCAGCCTCCTTGTATTCGAAGCCGTCGACATTGGCATACATGGTGAAGAAGGAGTAGGCCTGCTGGAGCTTGATGAAGAACTGGCTGGTCACTTCCCTCACACCTTCAGGGTCGAATGACAGGTTGTCCCATGGAGAAGAGTTGGTAATCATGTACCAGCGCACAGCGTCAGCTCCGAACTCGCCGATGCAGTCGAAGGGGTTGATGACATTGCCCAGTCGCTTGGACATCTTTATGCCGTTCTTGTCGAGTACGAGGCCGTTGGAGATGACAGCCTTGTAAGCCACAGAGTCGAAGACCATGGTGGCGATGGCATGGAGAGTGAAGAACCATCCGCGCGTCTGGTCGACACCCTCGGCGATGAAGTCGGCAGGGTAGGCTGTGCCGTTGTCGATGAGTTCGCGGTTTTCAAATGGGTAGTGTATCTGGGCGTATGGCATGGCACCAGAGTCGAACCACACGTCAATGAGGTCGAGTTCGCGAGTGAGGACATTGCCCTTGTCAGAGACGAGCTTGATGTCGTCGACATAGGGGCGGTGGAGGTCTATCTTGTCATAGTTGGCCTGTGACATGTCGCCTGGCACGAAGCCCTTGTCGCGGAGAGGGTTGGATGCCATCACGCCAGCTGCCACAGCCTTGTCTATCTCGTTGAAGAGTTCTTCAACACTGCCTATGCATATCTCCTCGCGTGTGTCGCGGTTGCGCCAGATGGGGAGTGGTGTGCCCCAGTAGCGAGAGCGAGAGAGGTTCCAGTCGTTGAGGTTTTCGAGCCATTTGCCGAAGCGTCCTGTGCCAGTGCTTTCAGGTTTCCACTGTATGGTCTGGTTGAGTTCGTACATGCGCTCCTTCTTGGCTGTTGAGCGGATGAACCATGAGTCGAGCGGATAGTACAGCACAGGCTTGTCTGTGCGCCAGCAGTGAGGATAGTTGTGCACGTGCTTCTCTATCTTGAAGGCTGTGCCCTCTTCCTTCATCTCAAGGCAGAGGATGACGTTGAGGTCCATGTCCTTTGTGGCGGCCTTCTCGTCATATTTGCCGTTCACATTATATTTGGGGTCGTAGGCGTTCTTGACAAAATCTCCCGAGTGCTTCCAGTAGCTGTCGCACACGCAGAGTGAGGCAAACTCCTCGTTCATGTCGTCTTTCAAGAAATATTTGCCTGTGAAGTCGACCATAGGACGTGTGTCGCCAGCCTTGTCGATGATGAAGAGAGATGGTATGCCAGCGTCCTTGGCCACCTTGGCGTCGTCGGCACCGAATGTAGGAGCGATGTGCACTATGCCTGTACCGTCTTCAGTAGTGACATAGTCACCAGGGATGACACGGAAGGCGTCAGCCTCCTTGTCCACAACCTTGCCGTCTTCGAGGGCGCATGGCTTGACCCATGGCACGAGCTGCTGGTAGCGCACGTCTACGAGGTCGCTGCCTTTGCCTCTCCAAAGAATCTCGATGGGTTTTGCGTTGCCTTCCTCATCCTTTTCTGTCTGGAAGTAGGCTGAGAGGCGTGACTCGGCGAGGATGTATATGCCAGGCTTGCCGTTGTATGGGTTGGCACCCTTTACAGCCACGTAGTCTATCTTCGGACCCACGCAGAGGGCTGTGTTGGAAGGGAGAGTCCAGGGTGTGGTTGTCCATGCCAGGATGTAGACAGGGAGAGATGCTCCTGCTGCACGCTCGTCGGTGACCTTAAACTGTGCGGTGACGGTGGTGTCCTTGACGTCGCGGTAGCATCCGGGCTGGTTGAGCTCGTGGGATGAGAGTCCTGTGCCCGCTGCTGGAGAGTATGGCTGGATGGTATAGCCCTTGTAGAGCAGTCCTTTGTTGTAGAGCTGCTTGAGGAGATACCAGAGTGACTCGATGTATTTGTTGTCGTATGTTATGTAAGGGTGTTCGAGGTCTACCCAGTAGCCCATCTTGTCAGTCAGTTCTGTCCACTCGTTGGTGTACATCATGACGTTTTTGCGGCAGGCACTGTTGTAGTCGTCCACGCTGATCTTCTTTCCTATGTCTTCCTTGGTGATGCCGAGGTCCTTCTCCACAGAGAGTTCGACAGGCAGGCCGTGGGTGTCCCATCCTGCCTTGCGCTTGACTTGGAAACCCTGCATGGTCTTGTAGCGCAGGAATGTGTCCTTGATGGTGCGTCCCATCACGTGGTGTATTCCAGGATGTCCGTTGGCTGATGGAGGTCCTTCGAAAAAGATGAATTGGGGGCATCCCTCGCGTTCGTCGATGCTCTTGTGGAACATGTCTTCAGCGTTCCATTGCTCCAGCACCTCTTTGTTCACGTTAGCGAGGTTGAGCTTTGTTCTTTCAGTAAATTTCATTCTTCTGTATGTGTCTTGCTTTTGTGTGTCAAAAAGTGATTGTCTGTCTGTGCAAATGAATGTCTTTCGCAAATCAAAGTCTTTTTGCAAACCAATGCCTTTCGCAAACCAATGCCTTTCGCAAACGAA
>JAEDNQ010000189.1 GCA_016302435.1 Bacteroidaceae bacterium | reverse complement strand
ATGAATTGATGCTTCAAAATAATTGAATAGCTGCTTCGAAATTTAAATTTATAGCAGCTTATCAATGTGAGTGAGAGTGTCCTTCGGGAATGGCAGATGAGGCTCCAGCCAGTTTGACTTGCATGGTGCCTTGGACTACAACCTTTTCTCCCTTTGACAGTCCTTTTGTTATTTCCACGCGTTTGCCGTCCGACATGCCGATGCGCACCTCGCACTTGGTGAAGCAATGTTCTTCACCCTTCACTTGCAGGTATACGTAGTAGAGACCCTGACTTTCGGTCAGAGCAGAAGTAGGTACGGTGATGATGTCTTTGCGAGGTTGAGCTATCAGCCATACGTCGACATAGGCTCCAGGGAGAATGTCGCCTCTGTTGTCAAAGGAGAAGGTGACGGGCAGGTAGGGCGAACCATCAGACAGACTCTTTGCCTTTGAGAGAAGAGTGCCTCCAAGGTCGTTGAGCGAATATACGGTGTCGCTGTATGAAGTGATGAAATGTGCTGTGGACACATGGCTCAAAATGTTGTAGGCTGAGGCTGGAAGGTCGGCGCGCAGAGTGAGTCTTCGAGCTTGAGTCACAGTGAGCAGAGGAGTGCCTGTAGAGACGTAGTCACCTTGGCTGACGTTGATGTCTTTGACATATCCGCCTATGGGGGCTGACACCTTCACTCCTTGCGGGGATAGTGAGGTTGCCATGCCCTGATAAGCAGCCTTGGCCGACTCCAGCCTTAGTCGAGCGTCTTCCAACTGTCTTTGGGAGACAATCTGTTGGTCGGCGAGAGGGCGCAAACGGTTGTATTCTGACAGGGCTGCCTCATATTCTGCCTTGGCTTTGAGAGGTGCGCTTCCTTGTTCGAGGTCATCTGACGAGATGGTTATCAGTGTCTGCCCTTGTGTGACGGAGGAGCCTGAGGCAAGATTGGATGTGAAGCTGACGATGCCATTGGCCGAGGCTGTGATGGTCTGTTCGTCTGATAGCGATGGCAGTATCTGGCCGCTCACTTTGAGAGTCTCGGCGAAGGTGCGTGGTTCTACAGTCTCCGTCTTGATGTTAGCCTCTTTGGCTTGAGCAGGAGTGAGGACTATCTCATCAGCGTGAGAGTGGACTTCTGCTTCAGTCTCTTTCTCGTGGTCATGATACTCAGCATCGTTTTCTTTCTCATGGTCATGACTATGCGCTCCGCAACCGAATAGAAAGAGGGCTGCGGAGATATATAATATAATAATGTGTGTGTTCATAAATGTACATGTGTGATTGAAGATAGTGAAGTGCCATAGATGGTGTTTTCTTTTCTGACTCACCTATAGCAAGAGTGTGCTAATCAATCACAATGTACGGTGGTGCTCGTAGAGCATGGGATGTGTCCACAAGGTGCGAGAGATAGTGGTGGCCACATCCGTGTGGAGCTTCGCTCTCTAAGAGGATTGCTGTCTGGATGAATATGTCCGACGTCAGCAAAGCCAAGAGAGGAAGAAGAGGAATGATACGGCGAGTGTCAAGCGAAGGCTGAGCTGCCTTGAGTGCACGTATGTGCTTGATGCACGACTGTGGGTCGTGAGAGGACTCGTCGTGGTGATGGGCTGTGTGTTCGTCGTTGTATAGGTGATCCTGTACACATAGCTCCTTAGCCATACATTCCGCACCATCGTGATGATGGTGGGGTATGTACGGCATGAGCACTATCAGCAGGGTGGATAGTGAAAGGATGACTATGTGAAGAGGATGCTTCATTATGGGTAAGTGAGGAATAGGCTATATCAGCCTTAATCGCTATTTGTTTGAGAAGGCGAAGTCGTGTATCTCGCAGGCTGAGCGTCCCTTCTTGGCTGTGTGGATAACAAAGAAGAGGGCATGTTTGCCTCTGTAGCAGGAGAGGGATGAGACATCAGCAGTTATTGAGGTCTTAGTCTTTGGCATAGATGCCTTGAGGGCGAGAGTGCCAATCTTTATTCCTCCACGCTCTGTGTAGGGGCTGTCGATATAGATGTCGATGGTGGCATCTTGTCCCTCGGGCAGTACAGTCATGTTGAGATGCAGATTTTGCACGTCGTATGTCTGGTCGAAGTTGAAGTATTTGTATCCGACTATAGAGCTGTCGGTGTTGTTGACTACGGGATTGTGGTTGACGCTCAGGTCGTAAGGGTTGCCTTGAGGCACGGAAGCCTGTCTTGTGGGCTTGGGGTACGAACCGTAGAAGGTGTGGTTGGGCCACTTGTGTACGGCAGGCTTGGGGTTGGTGTAGTAGCATGCTATACCTGCTGAGTAGCGCTTGAAAGGATTGAGACCTTGGGTCATGAAGCCCTCAGAGGTGTATTCACCTTCGCTTATGACGACCTTTCCGTCTCTTCCTTCAGTCACTTCGACTGTGATGGGCGCAACCATGGCTTGGCGCGAGTACTCGTCAAGACCGCACTGCCTATGGTAGAAGACCCACCATTGGCCGTTTATCTCGCAGATGCTGCCATGGGTGTTGCCGTCGGGAGTGGCTGTAGGAATGGGAGTGCCTTTGAGGTTATAGTCGCGTCCGCGTCCGTCGATGATGGTGCCGCCGTATGTGAAGGGGCCTGTGGGTGAGTTGCTGTATGCATAGGCGAGGGTATAGTTGGACATGGGTAGGCCAAATTCGCCTTCGCCTGTGAAACGGCTGTAGATGAGCACGTACTTGTCCTTAATCTTTCTTATTGAGGACGCCTCGAAGAATCGGAATATGCCTGGTTGCTTATATCCGTTGATGTAGCATTTCTTCTCAGTGCCAGGTATGATGGTTGCCATGGTCTTGGGGTCAAGCTCGCCCAAGTATGGTTCTTCAAATCCCCAGTAGGCATATACCTTGCCATCGTCGTCGCAGAAAACGGCAGGGTCGAAGCGCAGGTCGCCCACAGTCTCAAAAGGCTTGTCTTTACTCCAGTTGATGACCTCAAAGGGCCCGTCGGGTCTGTCAGCCTTAGCCACCATGCCATTGCGTCCTCCACACTGGTTGTTGGGGTAGAGGTAGTATGTCTTCTTCCCGTCCTTGTCAACCATCTCCACAATGTCGGGAGCGTAGAGCACGTCGCTCAGGTGGTTGGCATCGAGATATTCTCCTTTAGCATTTTTGTTCACCTCGAAGATTATGCCTTCGTAGCGCCAGTGGTCGAGACTGTCAGGAGTGGCTGACCATGTGACGAGTTCGCGTCCGCAGTAGCCGTCAATCATGGTGTCGTGCGAACCGTATATATACACTCGCTTCTTGCCCGGGCAGTCTGGATCCTCGAAGACGTAAGGTTCTCCGTCGGGGATGTATTCCCAAAGGGGAAGATAGGGATTCTGAGCAGATGCCTGCTGCAGGGTAAAGCCCATAGTGAGGGCAAGAGCTATGCGCTTTGAAGGCGCATGAAATAGATAGTGGCTAAGATTGGCTTTCATTTGTTTGTTCAAAGACTTATTTGATGATTTGTTGATTTTCCTATGCAAAGGTACGATAAAAATACCGATTTGTAGCGTGAAAAACCGACAAAGTTGAGTTTTTTATGAAAAAATCTCATCAAAGTGCTTGCAGATTCAAAAAAAAGCCGTACCTTTGCACCCGACTTCGAAAGATGCCCATCTTGAGGTCAACATACAATCGGGATGTAGCGCAGTTGGTTAGCGTACACGTCTGGGGGGCGTGTGGTCGCCAGT
>JAEDNQ010000188.1 GCA_016302435.1 Bacteroidaceae bacterium | reverse complement strand
GCGCCCAAAAGTCACTTTTGGGCGAAGCTCTTTCCTTTCCACTTCAGCGAGTGCCATCTCTTCATGAGGATGACGCCGCGAAGGTTTTCGTCGAGGCAGAAGCCTATCCACATGCCTATGATGCCGAGTCCCATGGGTATGCCCAGACACCAGGCTATGCCCACCGCTACTGACCACTGGCAGATGACTCCCACGATGACGGGGTAGACAGCATCTCCCGTAGCTCTCAGTGTGCCACAGGCAAAGACGTTCTTCACTCTTCCGTAGCTGAGGAAGAAGTCGATGATGAATATCCATGTGCCTGTCCGGATGATGTCAGCATTGTCGGTGAGGAGCGTCATGAGCCCATGGCCTCCTACTGCTAATGTTCCTGCCACAATGAGGGTGAGCATCCTGCCGCGGTGGTAGACAAAGTTGCCGAGGATATAGGCGGCACGATAGCGGAGCTGGCCTACGTAGTGGCCAACGAGGATGTCGCCTCCCTGCACTATGCTGGTGCTGAAGAGAATGACGAAGGTGATGGTGGTGGAGCAGTATACCTTGGTGGTCAGTGCCTCTGTGCTTATCTGATTGATGAAATATGTGATGACAATCTGTGAGAGGGAGTAGGACATCTCTTCGCTCATGGCTGGTATGCCTATCTTGAAGAGATTTTTCATCTCACTCCACGGGAAGGGACGGAAATAGTTGCGGAAGGGAATGTAGTAGGCGGGAGAGCCTGCTCGCCAGATGCTGGGCATGAAGCTCAGCAGGATGAGAGTGGCTGCTATGCGGCTGAAGGCTGATGCCCACGCTGCTCCCTCTACGCCCATGGCTGGGCAGCCCCAGTTGCCGAAGATGAGGGCATAGTTGGCCAACATGTTGATGATGTTGACGATGACGGTCACCAGCATGGGCTTGACCGTCTTGCCTGTGGAGCGGAGGGCGGCGCTGAAGGTGAGCGAGAGTGCCTGGAAGAAAGACAGCGAACCTGTTATCTCAAGGTAGCGCGCACCATCGGCTATGAGCTGCTCTCTGAGGCCGAAGGCTCTGAGCAACTCTTCCGACCATAGCCACAGGCTGCCGCTGACGATGAGTCCCAGAACGATGTTGACGATGGCGGCTATCCACACTATCTGCATGAAGCGCTTGCGTAGGCCCGCACCGAAATACTGGGCGCAGATGATGGCAGCTCCCATGGAGATGAACTGGTAGATGAGGAATACGAAAGAGATGAGCTGGTTGTCGAGCCCTACAGCTGCTACGGCATCGTCGCTGTAGCGTGAGAGCATGACTGTGTCTACGGCTCCGAGCAGCATGACAAGTGCTATGTCAATGAAAATGGGCATGGTGAGTCGGTAGAGACTCTTTTTCACAGAGATGGTTTGCATGTGTGATTTGGAAAAAGTTAATTGTTCGAGTGTGTGTTTTTTTTATGCAACAGAAAGTTTCTTGATGACTTCTTTAGTTGTTTCGGAGTGCAAAATTACGCATAACTGACGATTGCAGCAAACTTTTTTCAAACATATTTTTGTTGTCTTGCTTTATATCAATTTTTATGCCTATATTTGCAGACAATTGAATCACTACATTTAAACATTTCGATTATGATTAACAGAGAACTTCTTCAGCCCGAGTCCATCGTCATTGTCGGTGGCTCGAACAATGTGCACAAACCAGGCGGAGCCATCGTCCGCAACGTCATCAATGGAGGGTATGCGGGCACTCTGCGAATCGTCAACCCGAAGGAGGATGAGGTGCATGGCATAAAGGTCTTTCACGACATTGCCGAACTGCCTCCTACCGAACTTGCCATACTCGTCATACCCGCAGCCTTCTGCCCCGACACGGTGCGCACCCTTGCCGAGGAGAAAGCTACCAAGGCCTTCATCATCATCTCCGCTGGCTTTGGCGAGGAGACGGAGGAGGGCGCGAGACTCGAACAGGACATACTCGACACGTGCGAGAAGCATGGGGCGGCACTCATAGGACCTAACTGCATCGGCCTGCTCAACAACTGCCACCACAGTGTCTTCACCAAGCCCATACCGCAGCTCAACCCTAAGGGGGTGGACTTCGTCAGCGGTTCGGGAGCAACGGCTGTCTTCATCTTAGAGTCGGCTGTGATGAAGGGGCTGCAGTTCAACTCCGTATGGTCTATCGGCAACGGAAAGCAGATAGGCATAGAGGATGTGCTGCAGTATATGGATGAACACTTTGACCCCAAGCGTGACTCTGCTATCAAGCTGCTCTATATAGAGAACATCTCCAATCCCGACAAGCTGCTCTTCCATGCCAGTTCGCTCATACGCAAGGGCTGCCGCATAGCTGCCATCAAGAGTGGAGCGAGCGAGAGCGGAAGCAGGGCTGCCTCGTCTCACACGGGAGCTATAGCCACGAGCGACTCAGCCGTGGAGGCTCTCTTCCGCAAGGCTGGCATAGTGCGCTGCTTCTCTCGCGAGGAACTGACCACGGTTGGCTGCATCTTCTCTTGTCTGCCTCCGCTGTCCACTCCCGAGCTCAACAGGTTTGCCATCGTCACTCACGCAGGAGGTCCAGGTGTCATGCTGACAGACGCTCTCTCCAAGGGCGGCATGCAGATACCTCCCTTCCAAGGGGAGAAGGCCGATGAACTCAAGTCGAAGCTCTATCCTGGAGCTTCTGTGGCAAACCCTATCGACATTCTTGCCACTGGCACACCCGAACATCTCGCCACAGCCATCGACTACTGTGAGAACTACTTTGACGATGTCGATGCCATCATGGTCATCTTCGGCACACCGGGACTTGTCAAGCTCTTTGAGACGTACGATGTGCTGCACAAGAAGATACTCGAATGTCGCAAGCCAATCTTCCCCATCTTGCCGAGCCTCTACACGGCAGGGCCCGAGGTGGCAGAGTTTCTGAAGAAGGGACATGTCAACTTCAGCGATGAGGTGACGCTGGCTGTATCGCTCTCTCGTGTCACGTCCACTCCTCCTCCCGCACGTCCCGAGATAGAACTCTTTGGTGTCGATGTGCCTCGCATACGCGACATCATTTCTGGCATCTCGTCCAACGGATATGTAGAGCCCCATGTCGTGCGCTCTCTCTTTGAGTCAGCCGGCATTCCTATGGTGCCTGAGATGGTCAGCGAAGACAAGGAAGAGCTGATTGCCTTCGCTGAGAAGGTGGGTTATCCTGTGGTGGCGAAGGTCGTGGGACCTGTGCACAAGAGCGATGTGGGCGGTGTGACGCTCAATATCCGCAGCGCGAAGCATCTGGCTATAGAGTTTGACCGTATGATGGAGATACCTGAGGCGCATGCCGTCATGGTGCAGAAGATGCTGAGGGGTAAGGAACTTTTCATTGGTGCCAAATACGAGCCTCGATTCGGCCATCTTGTTCTCTGCGGCATGGGAGGCATCTTTGTGGAAGTTCTCAAGGATGTGTCGAGCGGTCTCGCCCCTCTGTCCTATCCTGAGGCGAAGTCGATGATTCGTTCACTTCGAGCCTACAAGATAATCAAGGGCACTCGTGGTCAGCAGGGCATCAACCAACAGAAATATGCGGAGATAATTGTTCGCCTGTCCTCCCTCCTCCGCTTCGCTACTGAGATAAAAGAGCTTGACATCAATCCTCTACTTGCTGACGGCGAAGACATCATAGCTGTCGATGCTCGTGTGAGGATAGAGAAGGCGTGAAGAATGTAA
>JAEDNQ010000187.1 GCA_016302435.1 Bacteroidaceae bacterium | reverse complement strand
CAGGAGCAGATGCCCGTAGTTCTGCGCCTCGGCCCTTTCTGCCATGGCGAAGTATATCTCGGCGGCATACCTCTGTGGATGGCTGAAAAAGCTCAGGAAGAGCCCAAACAGTATAAGCTGCGCTCCCTCGCACCTGGATTTATGGCTGCCGCCACCGAGCTTTACCAGCAGATTGGCCAACAGGCGCAAGGTCTCCTGTGGAAGGATGGAGGCCCCATCATAGGTGTGCAGATAGAGAATGAGTGCCGCGGTCCATGGGCTTACTTCATGCGCCTGCGCGACATAGCCATAGCCTCAGGCTTCGACGTGCCATTCATGACGCGCACGGGATGGCCAAAACTCAACGATAAAGAGGAGCCAGGCAAACTCCTCCCTCTCTACGGTGACTATGCCGACGGCTTCTGGGACCGCAAGCTCACCGACATGCCGGGCGACTATCCCGCCGCCTTCGTCATGAAGAACGCTCGTCTCTCCACTGTCATAGCCACGGAAACATTCACTGCCGACCAGCTCAAAGAGGACAAGCAACCATCATCACCAGCCTCCTACCCTTACCTCACCTGCGAGCTGGGTGGAGGCATGATGCCCTCCTATCACCGACGCATCAACATGTCGGGCCGCGAAGCATTGCCGCTCGCCATCTGCAAGTTGGGCTCAGGAAGCAATCTGCCTGGTTACTATATGTACCACGGTGGCACCAACCCACAACATCCCGACCACACGATGGCTGAGTGTCAGGCTTCCCTCGCCACCAACTACAACGACATGCCTCACATAACCTACGACTTCCAGTCTCCCCTTGGAGAGATGGGCCAACCCAACTGGACAGCCTTCCATCAGACACGCTGGCTCCACCAGTTCCTTGCCGACTGGGGAGAAGAGCTCTCACGCATGGATGTGGACACCCTCTCCGACCACTATGCACGCCGAGGCTGCTTCGTCTTTCGCAATGACTACGTCCGCATTCTCCACGAAAAGGGCACAGCCAGCGTCACCGTAGACGGCCTGCTCTACGAAGGTCTGTCTATCTCCTCCCCCGACCTGCAGCCCTTCGCCAAGACCACCGAGGGTCTCTTCTTTATCCCTGCCTCATCGCCCGTGCCGTCCCTCTCGACCAGGATTCCTTTTGACTACAATGTCTCTCCAGCAGAAGCACAGTTGGCCGACACATACACCCTCAGCGTCAACGGCACACAACACACTCTCCAGCTCGACAAACCTGTCACTATCGAAGGCAGCACCTTCACCGTGCTCTCTCCTTCACGGGCAGCAGCAGCCTATTCCATAGACGGTGAGATGCACTTTGCGCGCCACGGAGGCATACTCTATAAGACAGACAACGGAATAACTGAGGAATACTGGGAGTACGCCAAGCAGAAAGTCACTCCGAAGCTCATTAAGGCCGCATCCACACCACGCACTGTAGGACTTGGCAAACAGAAAGTGGCAGAACAGCCATCAGACGCTGACTTCGACAAAGCGGCAGTCTACGAACTTTCCCTCTCACCATCAAAAAAGATACCTGCTTCCGACCTCTTTGTAGAGATACACTACAGCGGTGACTGCGCACGGCTCTATGCCGACGGCCGCCTCATACAAGACAACTTCTGGAACGGCAAACCTATGCTCGCACGCATGTCAGACCTTCTCTCTCCCGACGGAAAGAAAGCTCGCAAGATAGAACTGCGCATACTGCCTCTCACCAAAGATGCCCCCATCTATCTGCAAAGCCAGCAACGAACACTCCTCGACAAGGCCTCACCCTACCTCCTCTCGCTCGACGGCATCAAGGTCATTCAGCGTAAGACAGCAACATTCAGAAAAGAATTGTAATCAAGTGAACTCACCATAGATAAGAGCACACCACAATAGTTTGCTATCAACAGACGTTTTTCGCCATACCACACCATTATCAACCCCACAAAATAACTAACTGACATGAATTACAAACATATCACACTCTCCCTCCTCGGTGCTCTCGCCACTCTGGCCCACGCATCCGACAAGGTGACCATCACAGTAACCAACTCTCTCTCCGCCCCACGCATTGAGATAGTCGAGGCTGACCTCTCTTCTATTCAGAAGAAACTCAACATATCATCCTCATCTCTCATCGTCACCGATGCTGACGGCAAAGAGATACCCTCACAGCTCACCTACGACGGCAAACTCATCTTTCAGGCGGGGGTAGCAGGCAAGGGCAAGTCAACATATTACGTCACTACAGGCACACCACAGACCTACGCTCCAAGGGTCAAGGGACGCCTCTTCACTGAGCGCGGCGATGAGTTCGGATGGGAAAACGACAAGGTTGCCTACCGCATCTATGGTCATGGAGGAGCTGTCGGTTATGACCTCTTCAACAAGTCCACCACCCAGCTCATGCTCGACTACTGGTATGCAAGCGAACAAAATCAGGAGATGCGCAGCGTCAGCAAGCAGCTTCACGAACGAGGCTACCACGACCTCGCCGACCAGGTATACAATGCCTTCTGCTACCATATCGACCATGGCAAGGGCATGGACTGCTACACCGTTGGTCCTACTCTCGGTGGCGGTGCCAATGCACTTCTCAACGCTGACGGCAGCCTCTTCATGCCCAAGTGCTACAAGAGTTATGAGATTCTCGATCAAGGTCCTCTCCGCTTCACCGTGCGCCTGACCTATCCCGAACAAGACTTCAACGGCAAGTCCGTAACAGAGACACGCACTATAAGCCTCGACGCAGGCAGCCACTTCAACCGTGTGAGCGTCTCCTACTCAGGTCTCGACACCCCCGTGCAGATGGCAGCAGGCACCGTCATCCACAAGAACAGAGATACAGCCTACATCCTCAATCAGCAGAGCGGCTATATCGCCTACGAAGATCTGGGCGATGCCAGCGTATACAATGCCAAATACCGTGACGCCCTCTCCAAGCAGATGGGCCATATCTACATCGGTCTCCTCTTCCCCGACAAGAACATCACCACATCTTTTCAGCCGAGAGCCAACGGCATAGCCACAGGCCACGCTCTTGCCACCGCTACCTACACTCCATCCACATCCTACACATATTATTTTGGCTCAGGATGGGACAAAAACACAGAGGCAGGCATCACCACCATGACCGATTGGGAAGCTCATCTGAGCGCATCGACAGCAGCAATCCGCACACCGATGAAGGTGAAGATAAAGTAAAAGACACCTTCACTCGCTACATTGCACATTATGTCCAAACTGAACCTATTTGTGCACCAAGCTCAACACTCCTTTTGAGCCGACTCACGAGGGGCATTGAGCCGACTCAAACAGAGTGTTGAGCCGACTCGTTTGGAGTGTTGAGCCGACTCGTTTGGAATGTTGAGCTGACTCAATGACTTTTTCTGATTTCACCATTGCATTCCCACACCGGATGGTAAGCCCTTTCGTTCCGACGAGTTCGGCTGCGCTCGGCATAGCATTCAAGCTTGATGCTCTGCTCTCGCTTGCACGAACAGTGTTAGGGCTTACCATCCGGAGAGTTCGCAATATCATCTCAGAATAAAAAGTTTATCGGACAGCAATAATTAACAATACAATAACAATTATTGTTGTCCGCTAAAACTTCGTCACTCGCGTATGCGTATATGCATGCACACGATGCCCGCATCGCTCCCTCAAAAACTGACACTCTGCACTCAGAGATAAAT
>JAEDNQ010000186.1 GCA_016302435.1 Bacteroidaceae bacterium | reverse complement strand
AAAAAATCTTACGTTTTGAATCCAAAGAATATACATATAGCGGACTACAACTACAATCTGCCCGACGAGAGGATCGCCAAGTTTCCTCTCCCTGAGAGAGACTCCAGCAAGCTGCTGATTTACGACCATGGCACTGTGGGGGAGGATGTGTTCACCTCGCTGCCCAAGTATCTGCCAGCAGGCAGTCTGATGGTGTTCAACAACACCAAGGTGATTCAGGCCAGGCTTCACTTCCGCAAAAGCATGCCTGTGGCACAAACCAGTGCCGACGGAACAGAGGTGAAGGGCGCGCTCATCGAGGTCTTCTGCCTTGAGCCATGCCAACCTTCCGACTATCAGGTCAACTTCGCTAAGAAAGGGCGCGTAGAGTGGTACTGCCTCGTGGGCAACCTCAAAAAATGGAAGCAGGGCAAGCTCAGCCGCCCCATAAGCATGGCGGATGGCAAGGTCGTCACACTGACATGCGAGAGGATGGGGCTGCACGGCACATCGCACGTTGTCAGCTTCGAGTGGGACGGCGACTACACCTGGGCTGAGGTGCTCGACGCTATAGGCGAGCTCCCTATTCCACCCTACCTCAACCGTGAGACACAGGAGAGCGACAAACGCACGTACCAGACGGTGTACAGCAAGATAAAAGGTTCGGTGGCTGCACCTACAGCAGGGCTTCACTTCACAGAGAGAGTGCTCAAGGCCATAGACGAGGCTGGCATAGAGAGAGAAGAGCTCACGCTCCACGTGGGGGCTGGCACCTTCAAGCCCGTCAAGAGCGAGGAGATAGGCGACCACGACATGCACACCGAACACATAGCTGTAAAGCGACAGACAATAGAGAAACTCTTGGCCCACGGCGGCAAGGCCATAGCCGTAGGCACTACCAGCGTGCGCACATTAGAGAGCCTCTACTATATGGGCATCATGGCAGACCAGGGAGCAGAAGACCTGCATGTGCCGCAATGGATGCCATACGAGTATGAAGGCGGCATGGCTGTGGAGGATGCGCTCCGAGCACTGCTCGGATATATGGACAGACACGAAATAGACGTGCTGCAGTCGTCCACACAGATTATTATAGCACCAGGATATGACTACCACATAGTCAGACGGATGGTGACCAACTTCCACCAACCTCAGTCTACACTCCTGCTGCTTGTGTCGGCTTTTCTCAAAGGCGACTGGCGCAAGGTGTATGACTTTGCCCTCTGCCACGACTTCCGATTTCTCAGTTATGGCGACTCATCTCTGCTTATCAACGACTGAGCGCAATGAGAAAGAGAGGGTTGACATCCGCAAAGCAAAACCACATTATTTTCTGTCAATAGAAACGGCAAAAGAAAGCCAAATATGAAAGACAACAACGAAGAGATGTTCCCCATAGTAGATGAGGAAGGCAACATAACAGGCGCAGCCACGAGAGGCGAGTGCCACGGAGGCTCCAAGCTGCTCCATCCAGTAGTGCACCTCCACGTTTTCAACAGCAAGGGAGAGCTCTACCTGCAGCTTCGCCCCATGTGGAAAGACATTCAGCCAGGCAAGTGGGACACCGCCGTGGGAGGACATGTAGACCTCGGCGAGTGTGTGGAAGACGCCCTGCGCAGAGAAGTGAGAGAAGAGCTGGGCATCACTGACTTCACGCCCGAACGCATCGCTCAGTACGTCTTCGAGAGCGAGAGGGAAAGAGAACTTGTCTTTGTCCACAAGACGGTATATGACGGCACTATCACACCATCGGAAGAAACTGACGGAGGAAAATTCTGGTCGAAAGAGAACATCAAGGCACAGCTCGGCAAAGGCATCTTCACTCCCAACTTCGAGAAAGAAATAGAAAGGGTGAAACTCATATAGCTTCGACAGCAACTATTGATTCGACAGCAACTATTGATTCTATAAGAAGGACAAACGCATCTATAGAGACTATTGCTCCTACTACACTAATTACTTAACCAATATATCAAAAAAAAACAATGAAACAAATCATCACTTTACTGCTGACATTAGCAACCAGCATCTTTGCTGGCACTCAAACAGCACAAGCCCAAGACATCTGGGTGGACATCAATGGAGTCCGTGACCTGACAGCCGACTCACTCGACATACTCAAGCAGGCTCGCCCCGTTCCGGGAAGCAGCCGCGTGGACAACAATCCGGTGCTCTTCCTTGTGGGCAACAGCACCATGCGCACTGGCACACTCGGCAACGGCAACAACGGACAATGGGGATGGGGCTACTATGCCAACGAATATTTTGACCCTAAAAAGATTACGGTGGAGAACCATGCCCTCGGAGGCACTTCTCCACGCACCTTCTACAACAACTTCTGGACTCCAGTCATCGAAGCCGTGAAGGAAGGCGACTACGTCTTCCTGGAGCTCGGCCATAACGACAACGGTCCTATCGACTCCATACGCGCTCGCTCCAGCTACCGCCCGAACGGCAAACTCGAGGTGAGGGACGACTCTGTGGAGGTATACAATAAAGTGACTAAGAAGCGCGAGATGGTATATACGTTTGGCACATACACTCGCAAGTTCATAAAGGAAGTGAGAGCCAAGGGAGCAACGCCCGTACTCTTTACCCTCACTCCGCGCAATGCCTACGAGGAGGACAACCCTAAGCGCATACAGCGCAAGCTCACTGACTTCACCCCTGCCATACTTGCCATAGCGAAGGAGACAGGCACTCCCGTCATTGACCTCGGCGACATCTCAGCCACCAAACTTGAGACTTATGGTCCTTGGAAGACCGACTACCACTTCTACCTCGACAAGATACACTCCTCGGCATACGGCGCAAAGATGAACGCCCAGAGTGCGGCTGAGGGCATCCTGGCGTCCGACGACCCTCAACTGGCTCAGCTCAAGACATTCCTCAACGACAAGGTACACCCTAAGCGATGTGACCAGAAGCGCAAGCAGGGTCTGCCCGTAGTGTTCCTCTGCGGTGACTCTACAGGCAAGAATGAGGACAAGAAGCCCGACGGCATGTGGGGTTGGGGCAGCCAAGGATATACCGTCTTCGACTCAACAAAATGTGTCTTCCAGAATCAGGCACGAGCAGGCCGCAGCACACGCACCTTTGTGGACGAAGGACTGTGGGAGGTGGTGTACAACTCTCTGCAGCCTGGCGACTATGTGCTCATACAGTTTGGCCACAACGACATAGGTGGCATCAAGGACGGCAAGGAGAGAGGCGTGATAGCCACCGCAGCTGACACAAGCCATGTCTACCGCCTGGAAAGCACAGGGCAGTTCAAGGTCATCTACAGCTACGGATGGTATCTGAAGAAGATGATACGCGACGCACAGGAGAAGGGAGCCATTCCTATCCTGCTCACCCTCACTCCTCGCAATGAGTGGCACGAGGGCAATGGCCACACACGCGGCTTTGTCTATCCCGTGAAGGAGAAAACAAGCAAGACATATATCGAAAGGCGCAATGAGACCTACGGCACTTGGTGCAGACAGGTGGCAAAGGAGACTGGCGTGGAACTGGTCGACGTGCACAACATCACGGCCAACGCTCTCGACAAGAAGGGACAGAAGAAGGCTGCCGCCTATTTCAACCACGACCACACACACACATCGCTCAAGGGCGCAAGACTCAACGCACAGAGTGTGGCTGAGGGACTCAGGAAGAACAACAGCGAAGCGGCTAAGCTGCTGAAGAAATAGCGAGGCTGCAAAAAA
>JAEDNQ010000185.1 GCA_016302435.1 Bacteroidaceae bacterium | reverse complement strand
CCTTTATTCTCCCCAGCCGAGTGCTGAAGCTCCAAGCACGGCGGCGTTGGCATTCATCAGACTGCTGACAAGGAACTTGGCCTTGCCCTTAAAGACAGGCATGACACACTGATTGTATGTTGCCTCAATGGGTTTCATGATAAGGTCGCCAGCTTTGCACAGTCCACCGAAAAAGATGAAGGCCTCTGGAGAAGAGAAGGCTGCAAAGTCGGCGCATGCCTCACCAAGCATCTTTCCTGTAAACTGGAAGATCTCATTTGCCACTTCATCCCCCTTGCTTGCCGCAATTGAGACATCGAGAGCCTCTAACTGGTCTGCGGTCTTGTTGCGGAGGAGTGAAGGACGATCGGTGGTAGACAAGATTTCACGAGCCGTGCGAGCCACACCTGTTGCTGAGCAGTACGCTTCGAGACATCCCTTGCGTCCGCATCCGCATGCGCGACCATTCTCGCCCCTGACCATAATGACATGTCCCAGTTCGCCAGCAAAGCCATCATGTCCATAGACAACCTGTCCATTGATGACAATGCCAGAGCCTACACCTGTACCAAGGGTAATGACAATGAAGTTCTTCATGCCACGAGCTGCGCCATAGGCCATCTCACCCATGGCCGCTGCATTGGCATCATTGGTCATGCGGACAGGGATGCCGTCCAGGGCATCTGAAAACATCTGAGCGAGAGGGACATTAACATTGTGCGCCCAGCAGATATTGGGGGCTGCTTCGATTGTGCCTGCATAGTAGTTGGCATTTGGTGCACCAATACCCATTCCTGCTATACGGTCAATGCCACCCACCTGAGCGATGAGAGGGGTGAGACACATCATGCACGCATCAAAGAAATCCTGAGCTGTAGTGTAAGCCTGAGTCTTGACAGAGTTCTCTGCCACAATCTGACCTCGAGCATCAACGATGCCGAATACTGTGTTGGTACCTCCAAGGTCCACACCAATGACGTATGGTTTCTGTAAATCCATATTAGAAGTTAAGTTTTATAGTTTATATTTTGATGTAAATTATTCTCTTCAAATAGATTTTCACCACAAAAGTACAAAAAATTCATGTAACATGCATCATGAATGAAAGAAAAAGATTATTTTTGCGTGAATAAACAATGGCAAATCTTGTCTGTTTACGTTTTACATCCAAATCAACCATCGAAAATACTCAACTGATGAAAAAAATCTTCACCCTTATCCTCGGCCTTGTGAGCACATTTTGCTCATACGCCCAACAGTCTCCTTTTGACATCGACCTCTGGCCTGCAGGCCTGCCAAACACGAACGGCATAGACAGCAACCAGCCCTTCGATGACTCTAAGCAAAACTTTAAGCCTTCCATCCGCGTGTTCCTTCCTGATGCAGCCAAGGCTACAGGCACAGCAGTAGTCTGCTTGCCCGGCGGAGGCTACAGCCATCTGGCCACAGCTCATGAGGGATACGACTGGGCAGAGTATTTCAACCAGCGCGGCATAGCCCTCATAGTCCTAAAGTACCGCATGCCACACTCCAACCCTGATGTGCCCATTAGCGATGCGAAGGAAGCACTGAGAGTGGTGAGGGAGAATGCAGCCAAGTGGAATATCAATCCGAAGAACGTTGGCATCATGGGTTCATCGGCAGGAGGACACCTGGCAACAACTGTTGCCACTCACAGCGACACAGCCACTGCACCAGCCTTCCAGATACTCTTCTACCCTGTCGTGACATTCGACTACAAATACACCCATAAGGGTTCGCGTCACAACCTAATAGGCAAAGAAGCAGACCAGACACTCGTGAACCTCTACAGCAACGAACTGCAGGTCACATCCGCCACTCCACCTGCAATCCTCCTCCTCAGCGACGACGACACAGCTGTGCCTTCACCCAACAGTGTCAACTATTACCTTGCCCTCAAGCGCTGCAACGTCAAGGCATCCATGCACATCTATCCGTCAGGCGGACACGGATGGGGTTACCGTGCCAACTTCAGATACCACAAGGAGATGCTGGCAGACCTCAGTGCCTGGATAGAATCAAACCTATAAAAGAGGGGAACTTTTCCCAACCCCTTTCCACCGTTACAACTCAAACCGTTGAGAAATCCACTTGACGAAATGAGCACTTTCATGTGCGGGCTCAGTGTAGAGACACGCCTTTATTGGCAATTCTCCATCACTGAGCCCGTTCACGTCAGTTTTTTTTTGTAAATTTGCAAGCTCAAACAATAAGTAGGTGCGCATAATTACTTTAAAATAAGCTATGCTCTGCCTACTGCGCACATTGTAAAATATTGGATATGCACACCTACTTAGGACAAAACAAACTGACTACATCATGATATTACAAGCTATGCCTCAGATACCCACGCTGAACTTTCAGGACTGGATGCAAAATGTGGGTCTGTTAGAAGAGATTATCAAAGGTTTTATTATCGGAGTATTAGCCTCTGCCCCTATGGGACCAGTGGGCATCCTCACAGTGCAGCGCACTCTCAACAAGGGACGCTGGGAAGGATTTGCCACTGGCATCGGCGCCAGCATAAGCGACATCATCTACGCAGTCATCACGGGCTACTTCATGTATCTCGTGGTAGACATAATCGAAGACCCCATAATCGCTCTATGGATAAAGGTGATAGGCAGCATCCTTCTCTTCGCCTTCGGTGTATACACATTCAAGAGCATACCAAAGCACAAGGTCGTGGATGAAGAAGCTCCTGTGGAGACAAAAAACAAACTGACCGGCTTTATCATCACAGGCTTTGCGATAACGGCTTCCAACCCTCTCATCATCCTGCTCTTTGTGGCACTCTTCGGACAGTTCACCTTCATTCTGGCAGGCAACTGGTTTGTGCAGCTGATGGGCTATGTTTCCATAGTGCTCGGCGCACTCTTCTGGTGGTACATACTGACATGGATGGTAGACAAGGTAAGAGCCAAGTTCAACCATAAAGTCATTTGGTGGATTAACCGCATAATCGGCATCGCCGTCATGGTGGTCAGCGCCCTCATGATAGTGTATGCCTTGACTGGACATACATTCAAGTTTATCCCATTCGGCGATGACCCATCGTTCGACCTTTTCCAGTAATCGTTCGACCTTTTCCAGTAAAGGTACTATACAGTTCAAAATAGCAAGCCATGTACATAGCAGAACAACTAAAGAAACAAAGCATATCGGAATATCTTCTTTACCTGTGGCAGGTAGAAGACACCATCAGAGCATACAACCTCGACGCTGACCGCATGGAGCGCGAATACGTCCCTCTTTTCAAACTTGACAACGAAAGAGCGTCCAAACTCAAGGAGTGGTATGAAGGGCTTATCTCCATGATGCACGAAGAGGGGGTAGAGAAGCAAGGACACCTAATGGTGAACAAAAGCATCATAGTCTACCTTGCAGACCTGCACTCCCAACTGCTTAGGTCACCCAAACATCCGTTCTATTCAGCTGCATACTACAAGGCCTTGCCCTTCATCGTAGAGCTAAGAGCCAAAAGCGAAGACAGCCAACAGAAGAATGAAATAGAAAACTGCTTCGATGCCCTCTATGGAGTCATGCTGCTGAGAATGCAGAAGAAAGAGGTATCTGCTGAGACAGCTGCCGCCATTGACAATATAGCCCACCTGATAGGACTTCTGAGCGACTACTACAAGAAAGAGAAAGCAGGAGAATTAGAGTTTTAGGTGGAATGACATGCCT
>JAEDNQ010000016.1 GCA_016302435.1 Bacteroidaceae bacterium | reverse complement strand
AAAAGAGAATGGTCGTGCTGAGTATGCAAAAGAGAAAGGTCACGATGAGCAAGGGAAAGAGAATGGCCGCGTAGACCATCCATGAATACATCTGGAGAAAAAATCACGGTTCTTTTTAAACCTTTTTGCCATAATGTCAGTCATACAGAACAGTTATCACAAATAAAAACCCTAACCAACATCAATTAAGGCTGACAATAAAATGTCGGACACAAATCAACATGAAACATCTCAAAAAACTACTCCTCCTCCCTGCCCTCTTCACTATAGCAATGGCAGTACAGGCTCAGACGCTGGTCAAAGGCAAGGTCATAGACAGCGAAAACGGTGAATCTCTCATGCGCAGTTCGGTGATGATAATGACTCCAGACAGCAGCCGAATGGTGACTGGCGGCACGACCAATGACGGTGGTGAGTTCAACATCAAGAATGTGAAGGACGGATCGTACGTCGTCAGGGTATCATACGTCGGCTACCACGATTTCTTCCGAAAGATAGACGTGAAGAGCAGCGAGAACAAAGGTGCGCTGACTGTGGGCACCGTGATGATGACGCCAAACAGCATTGAACTGAAACAGACTGTGGTGACGGCTCAGCTTAAAGAGGTGGAGGTGAAAGAGGACACGCTGATTTTCAATGCTGACGCTTTCAAGGTGCCTGAAGGCAGTGTGCTGGAGGACTTGATAAAGAAGTTGCCCGGTGTGGAAATAACCGATGGTGTCATCAAGGTTAACGGAAAGACTGTCAAGAAGATACTCGTGGGCGGAAAGGAATTTTTCGGCAATGACCAGAACATGTCGCTGAAGAATCTTCCCTCTGAGATTGTCGACAAGGTGAAGACATACGACAAGCAGTCGGACTTCAGCCGCATAACAGGCATTGACGATGGGGAGGAAGAGACTGTCATTGACCTCACAATAAAGAAAGGTATGCAGCAGGGATGGTTTGGCAATGTCAACGCTGGCATAGGAACGGAGGAGAGATACTCTGGCAGAGCCATGATAAACCGCTTCTCTGAAAAGATGCAGGGCAACGTGCTTGGCCAGCGCAACAACACGGGCAACAACGGCAACAATACAAATCAACAGGTGGGCGGCCGTCTGGTGCTGGACCTTGACAAACTCGAGGTGGGCGGCAATATGCGATACAACTGGAACAAGTCGACCAATGTGAGCCGAAGCAGTTCGCAAAATTTCATCACGTCTAACGCTTCCTTCAGCAACAACGCTAACAGCAGTACCAACCACAGCAGCAGCGTCAATGGTGACTTCAAGATAGAGTGGAAAATTGATACGCTCACTACCCTGCTCTTCCAACCTCGCTTCTCTACGGGCGACTCTGACAACTCGAGCCGAAACTCGTCTGCCACTTTCAATGACGACCCGTATCAGAATGGTGTCTTCGATCCTCTCAATCAGATGGACATGATTAGCGATGACATCAAAATCAATGAGAACGCATCGAAGAACTGGAGCGAAGGCGACAACTACAACGTGAGCGGCAATCTTATGCTCAACCGCAAGCTGAAGGGCAATCCGTGGTTTGGACCTGCTGCCGTCAAGGGCACGAGCGGACGCAATATCAGTCTGAGGATGAACGGCTCTATGAGCGAAAACACAAACAAGAACTTCAACTATTCTAATGTCATCTACCACCAGAGAGGCGACTCCACAGACCTTACCTACCGATACAGGAGCACTCCGACGGACAACAAGAACTACAGCATAGGCATCACCTACACCGAACCGATTCTGCGCAATCTCCTGGCACAGGTCAACTACAGCTACAACTATTCTAAGCGACACTCTGACGGACAGACGTACGACTTTGGCAAAGTGGACGAGATAGGAAAGGAGCTGTGGGAACAATATGGGCAGTTTGGCTTGCTCGCGCCCAACTATTATGAGTTCTTGAGCGATTCGCTCTCACGCTATACGGACAACATCAACAAGACGCACAATGTGGAGTTCTCGCTGAGATATATCACCTCCATGCTCAACATCAGTGCAGGAGTCAGGGTGGAAGCTCAAAATCAGAAGATGGCATACCAGTATCAGGGTTTGGACACCGTGGCGAGCCGCAACATCTCGCGCATTTCGCCTACTCTCAACGCCCGTCTGAAGTTCTCAAAGCAGCATACCCTCCGACTGCGGTATAGAGGCAATACGACTCAGCCTGACATGACGGACCTCTTCACACTGACGGATAACAGCAATCCGCTCAATATCCGCGAGGGTAATCCGGATCTGAAGCCTTCGTTTACCAACAATGTCAATATTGACTACAACAGATATTTCGAACTGTCTCGCCGCTCGCTCAATGGTAACTTCAGTTTCTCCACAACGAGCAACAGCATCACTAACCGCACGGAGTATAACGAGGAGACGGGTGGACAGCTTAGCCGTCCGGAAAATATCAACGGAAGATGGAACATAGGAGGTAACATAGGTTTCACTACCCCTCTCATATGGGAACAATTGTCACTGAGCACCAACACCTCTGCTTCATACTCTAACAGTCCTGCCTACGTGTATCAAAACAAGCAGACATTCAAGAACAATGTGAAGCAAACGTCCTTGGGCGAGAACATGAGCCTAACACTGCGTCTGAACAACTTTGACGTGCGGGCTACAGGACGCATCAATTGGCACAAGTCGGAGAGCAACTATACTTCGGCCAACAACCAGAACACGTTCAACTTCAGCTACGGTCTCTCCTCAACTGGCAACTTTGAAAATGGATTTGGCTTCAGCACCGACATCAACATGAGTTCGCGCCGCGGTTATGCCTCAGCCAGCATGAACACGAACGAACTGATATGGAACGCTCAGATCAGCTACCGATTCCTGTACAAGAAGGCTGCTACCATCATGCTGCGTGCAAACGACATTCTGAGCAAGCGAAGCAACATCAGCCGCACCATCAGCGCCTATTCTCGCCAAGACCGTGAGACTAACAGCATTTACAGCTATGTGATGGCTACCTTCCAGTATCGCTTCAACCTCTTCGGCACTCCTGACTCAAGGCAAAATCTCAGAGAGATGAGGAACATGCAATACGACCGTCCTGACTTCGGCGGAGAAGGAGGAGGCAAAGGCGGAGGCAGCGAAGGTGGCAGAGGCGGAGGTGGTTTCGGCGGAGGCCGATTCTAATAACGATTATCTTGATAATCTGCTTATAGCGCTACAAATCAATTAACGTTCAACACTACAGGTGTACATCAAAAAAGTCACGACATGCGATTTTTGCAAGTTCCAAATGGGGCTTACAGGAATCGCATGTCGTGTATATTATGGTGGATTCTATAAATTTCCACCGAAATAGGTTTTAAGGTGGAAAGTAATAGAACCCACCTTAATCCATCCTGTCGCGGTAGTCTTCATAGCCATATCGGCGCAACAGTTCAAACATTCCGTCAGAATGGAGCATGCCAATGGACGGATGGGTGATGCCATTGAATGTGTTGGTCTTGACCGTGGTATAGTGTATCATATCTTCAAATATGAGTGTTTCGCCGATGCAGAGGTCGTGGTCAAACTGCCATAAGCCCATGAAGTCGCCTGAAAGACAGGAGTTGCCACCTATGCGGTAGGTGTAGGGAAGGGTACGCGCAGTATCAAGATTGTCTGTTTCGAGTGTCTGCGCATGGCGGATGGCTGGATGGTAAGGCATCTCAAGACAGTCGGGCATGTGGCAGGTGAAACTGGCATTGATGATGGCTGTCTTGACGCCGCTGTTCTCTACGATGTCAACTACGCGAGTGACTAGTGGACCTGTCTGCCAAGCGAAAGCACTGCCTGGCTCGAGGACTATCTTAAGGTGAGGATAGCGGCTTCGGAAGTCTTGAAGCGTGGAGACGAGGAGGTCAACGTCATAGTCGGCTCGGGTCATCAGATGTCCCCCACCAAAGTTTATCCATTTGAGTTGGGCAAACCATGGAGAGAACTTCTCCTCAATGTGTTTGAGGGTGCGGGCAAAGACATCGCTGCCCGACTCGCAATGGCAATGAATGTGAAAACCCTCTATGCCCTCAGGCAATGAAGAAGGGAGGTCAGCTGCGAGGATGCCAAAACGTGAGCCTGCGGCACAAGGATTGTAGAGTTCTGTCTCTATCTCGCTGTATTCAGGATTGACACGCAATCCGAGTGAGCATCGACCGAGTGACTGACGGTAGAAACGTCGGTACTGAGAAAGGGTGTTGAAGGTTATATGGCTGGAGCAGGAGACTATGGTCTCAAATTCCTCGTCGGTATATGCAGGAGAATATGTATGTGCTTTTGAGCCGAAGAGTTCGGCGGCCAGACGAGCCTCCGAAAGAGAAGACGCTGTGGTGTGGCTGATATATTCGCGGAAGATGGGGAATGTCTTCCAAAGCGCAAATGCCTTGAAAGCCAAGATTATCTCCACTCCTGCCCGCTGTGCAACACTCTGGATAAGGGTGAGATTGCGACGGAGAAGCGATTCCTCCACAACATAGCATGGAGAGGGTATCTGCGGAAGTATTTGTTCGAGTTGTGTCATTCTGTATATTTTCAGGTAATGTTTTTTTTCGGAAATTAAAAAGCGGATATGAAATGGCTATATTAATGACGTATACTTGGGGCTTGATTTTTTCAATTATTCAATGACAGCATACTTGGGGCTTGATTTTTTCAATTATTCAATGACAGCATACTTGGGGGCTTGATTTTTTCAATTATTCAATGACAGCATACTTGGCATATTTGAGCAGCAGCTGTTTTGTACCTACCACGTCAAACTCTATCGTAGCCTTCATGCCATCGCCGCTGCCTTCCATTTTTTTCACAGTTCCTTTTCCGAAGCGGCTATGAAGGATGCGCGAACCGACAGTGAGGGGTGCAGAAGCGGAAGCTGATGACGGAGCTGTCTGTGAAGGCGATGACGGACGGAAGTCTGAAGAACCTGCCTGTTGGAAGGATGAGGTGGCTGAGGTTCTTGATGAATGGAAGGAAGACGGCACTGAGGTTCTTGATGGTTGGAAGGATGATGTCGCTGACGGACGTGAGGAGAGCATGCCACTGTTCATCTTGCGACGCAGCCATGGCAGGTCAACTTCGCTGTCGGCTTTTTTGCGTGAGCTGTACACCGTCTGTTCCTTATCGAGGTAGATAGGATTGATGTCGGTGATGAAGCGGCTGGGAGCGCAGAACTCCATTTTGCCATAGCGATAGCGGCAGGCAGCGTGGGTAAGGTAGCAGCTTGTCTCAGCTCGCGTGATAGCCACATAGAAGAGTCTTCTCTCCTCTTCCATGCCGCGAGGACTGCCAGACACCATCTGGCTCGGGAAGAGGCCCTCCTCAAGGCCTACAACGAAGACATGCTGAAACTCAAGGCCTTTGGCTGCATGGATGGTCATGAGGGCTACCTTATGAACATCCTCACCGTCGTCACTTTCCTTATCGGTGAGAAGAGCTACCTCCGAGAGATAGTCGGTGAGATTCACCTGTTCGTTGCCCTCCTCCTGACGAATCTGCACGAAGTCATACATGCCGTTGATGAGTTCTTCGACATTTTCCTGCCGGGCAAGATTTTCGGGTGTTGCATCCTGATATATGTCAGCCATGACTCCGCTTTCGCGCACAATCTTCGGTCCTGCCTCATCTACAGGCACTTCAGCGGCCAGACGTCCGAAGCCCTCTATCAGAGAACGGAAGTCCGCCAGTTTCTTCTGAGCTGCTCCTGATATGGAAGCACCATAGGCGGCAGGATTGGATATGATGTTCCAAAGGCTTGTCTCGTGCATGACGGCTGCCTCGACAATGCGAGAGAGGGTTGTCTGTCCAATGCCTCTGGCTGGATAGTTGACTACACGCTTGAAGGCTTCTTCATCATTGGGATTGATGGCGAGGCGGAAATATGCGATGATGTCTTTTATCTCTTTTCGCTGATAAAATGAGAGACCGCCGTAGATGCGGTATGGTATGGATGCGCGTCGCAGTTCTTCCTCAAAAGTGCGGCTTTGAGCATTGGTGCGATAGAGGATGGCAAAGTCGGAGTATTCGCATGCATTTGCCTTGCGTATCTTGCTGATGAGGGCTGTCACCTTCTTTGCTTCTTCCATGTCCGACTGTGTGTCGAGCACATGCAGTTTCTCTCCTTTTTCTTTTTCAGAGAATACATCCTTGTGTATCTGCATCTTGTTTTTTGCTATCAAACTGTTGGCAGCCTGCACTATTGTCTGTGTAGAGCGGTAGTTCTGCTCGAGTTTGAAGAGCTGCGCATTGGTATATATCTTACAGAATGAAAGTATGTTGTCAATATTCGCACCACGAAAGCTATAAATACTCTGAGCGTCATCTCCCACAACGCACACTTTCTGGTGACGCTGTGTGAGCTGCCAAACGATGCGGTGCTGGGCAAAGTTTGTGTCCTGATACTCATCGACAAGGACGTAGCGGAAACGCTGCTCCCACCTTTCGAGCACCTCAGGATGCTGCTCGAAAAGCAAATAAGTGAAGAGCAGTATGTCGTCAAAATCCATAGCGTCGCTTTGCCTGCATCGGGAGGCATATCTGAGGAAGATAGCACCAAGGGCTGGCATGTTCTGTCGAGTGTCACTTTGCATGTTGGCAGGATTGGCCACATATTGCTGAGCTGTGACGAGCTGGTTTTTTGCGTTGCTGATGGTGCCGAGCACATCTCCGGGCTTATACGTCTTGTCGTCGAGCCCCATCTCCTTGATGATGGCTTTGACAAGGCTCTTGCTGTCTGCTGCATCGTAGATGGTGAACTGTGAGGAGAAGCCTATGTGTTCGTGCTCGGCTCTCAGTATGCGCAGGAAGATGCTGTGGAAGGTGCCCATCCACAGTCGACGGGCATAATCGTCGCCCACTATCTGAGATATGCGCGATTTCATCTCTCCTGCAGCCTTGTTGGTGAAGGTGAGGGCAAGTATGCTCCATGGCTGGTAACCTTGCTGCATGAGATAAGCTATCTTGTATGTCAACACACGCGTCTTGCCCGAACCTGCACCTGCTATGACGAGAGCAGGGCCATCGCAGTATTCGACAGCTTGACGCTGAGCAGGATTGAAACTGTCGAGATATGAGGGAGTAAGCTGTTCCATTGTCCAGGTTCTCTATTTCTTTATAAAACTTGCCACCTTTGGCATCTTGACATATTTCCTTTGGCTAATGGCCTTCATGTTTTGTTCACCGACGAGTCTGAGCTGCAGGTTGCCCTCGTCCGTGAGAGAGAGTTCTACATCCTGAGCGTCGATGCCGATGTCGCTGATCATACGCACGAGTGCTTTCTTCTTGTCAGTCTTCTTCACTTTGAGGATGACCCACGTGCCGTTGAGCTGTCCCTTCATGTATCCGTATGTCTCATCGAAATCAAGGTCGGGCAGTGATATTGTCGGTGCTGTCAGGTCGATGGTGAGAGTAGCGGCAAGAGTGTCACAACGGTAGACCCCCTTGAAGGCTTCCTGTGCCTTTGACGAAAGGGAGACGAAAGTCATGGCGACTGTCATCATAATGGTAGATATTGCTTTCTTCATATGTCTGTTGTTATCAATTATCATACAAATGTAGAACAAATCAGGGAAATATGCCTCATGTTTAAAGTCTTTTTTGTTAATTTGCACCAGATTTGACAAGCAGAAGCCATTTGGAGCGGCAAATCGCTCCCGCTCTTGTCATTTTTTGCCCACTTCTTGTTCAACGATTATCCCCACATTTCCCTCCCTCTATGAATGACAACATCTCTTGTGCCCCTGTCACCTCGCGCACTTTCATATCGCATCCAAAGTTGCTGGCCATTGATCTTGACGGCACACTCCTCCACAGCGACCATACCGTCTCTCAGCGCACCGTTGCCACCCTCATACGCGCCCAGCAAGCAGGAGTGAAAGTGGCCATTGCGTCCGGACGCCCCACATACGGCACCATGCCCACAGCCAAGGCTCTCCTGCTGAAGCAATATGGCGGATTCATCATGAGCTACAACGGCGGCGAGATATTCGACTGCGCCTCAGACACCCGTCTCTTTGCCACCAGTCTTGAAGACACCGTCAAACCCACCATATACAACTTTGCCAAGGAGCACCACCTTACACTGATGACATACATAGGAAATGAAGTGGTGACAGAAAACGGGAAAGACGAGTTCGTCCGCTATTCTTCCATGCGCAACAGTATGCATGTTCATGTAGTCAACGACTTTCTCTCTGCAGCCGCTGTCCCTATCACTAAGTGCATCATCGTCGGCCAGCCAGAGCAGCTCGTGGCTGTAGAGCATGACTTACAAGAAGAACTCGGCAACCAGGCAGAGGCATTCCGCAGCGAACCCTTCTTTCTGGAGATAGTCCCTTGCGGAATAGACAAAGCAAGGGGACTGAAAGAGCTTCTCCAAGCCACAGGCATAGCACGAGAAGACTGTATGGCTTTCGGCGACGGCTTCAACGACGTGTCGATGATTGCCTATGCAGGCATCGGTGTAGCGATGGGCAATGCTCAGCCTGAAGTCAAGAGCCTGGCATCTATAGTCACCCTTACCAACGAGGAAGACGGGGTGGCAGCAGTCGTCGAGCATACATTTTTCTCATAGCCAAATTCTTCTGGCCTTCACTTGCACACACACGCAAGGACAACATCCTCCATAAGTTACAACTCCCCCCCTCTTTAACCTGCACGTGTACAGGATGCATGACATATCACACAAAATCGGGGCAAACGATCCTTCGCTTGCCCCTTATTCCTTTTCATTTATCAATAGTCGGCCTTTCCCTACATTTACTCAGCAAAAGCCTTGTTGACAGCAGTAAGCGCATTCTGAGTCTTAGGGAATCCGATGTATGGAAGCATGCCTGTAAGCACAGCCACCATCTCAGTCTTGGATATATTCATATTCTTACATCCCACACCGTGTCTCTCAAGCTGCGGCTGAGCTACTCCCATAGAAGCGAGCAGACAGAAAGTGACAAGTTCGCGATGCTGCATGTCTATGCCATTGCGAGT
Organism: Bacteroidaceae bacterium; assembly: GCA_016302435.1. Lineage (GTDB taxonomy): Bacteria > Bacteroidota > Bacteroidia > Bacteroidales > Bacteroidaceae > Minthosoma. Next base: position 11,330 of record JAEDNQ010000016.1, on the reverse strand, counting down.
ATAGAAGTCGCCGAAGCAGTAGCTCTCCATAAACTCCACTATGTGCTCCTGACCTTCTGGCGCATTCTTTTCCATCTCATCAGCCGTACCTGCGCCAAAGATACCGTCTATCCACTCGCGTCCCTTCTCCCTGCGAGTCTCGGGAGTGGTAGTGCTCTGGTTATCGAGCGGAAGTTTGATGTCATTGTCTTCAAAGGCCAGATTCATCTCAAGCAGGAAGTCTATGACCTTAGAGAATCCTACGTAGGGGACTGCCTGATAGACAACCTCCCTAATCTCACGAGGTTTCACACCCACATTGAGACAAACGTCCACATACGCTTTAAACTCTCGCATAGCATTGCATCCGATGGTGCTGGCGAGTATACACATGACTCGTGTTTTCTCAAGGACAGGTCCTTCAGTTAGTTTGAGAGCCTCATCAAAAGCAAAATTGTCAAATAGCTGTGTCAATTCGGGGTCGCGCTTTAGTGTGTTGACAGAGTTGCGCTGTGAGAACAGCCTTCTGATTTGCTGACGGGCGTTTTCGTTGATGTTAACTTCTTTCATGATTAAGGTATATTTATATTATTTCTTCAATAAAAAAACAGCGGAAGGTCAGCCCTCGCTGAGTCTTGTCTTTTGCCAAATGAAGAGACTTGTAAAGGCCTTTTCGATTTAACATGGCAAATATAGGACTTTTTTCATTCAGAACGAAAACTTTTCGATGTTTTTTTTGATTTTTCTTTATTTTGACATGCTGATATTACACTTTTGATTTTTGGAGTGGCTGTTTTCGATAGTCTTCGAAAACATTTGCCCTTTCACACTCACACCAACAATATACATATATATTATATATAGGAAACGTCACTCGCCCTTCACGCCACATCTTGCAGCGAGGACACCCTACACATATATTATATATAGGAAACCTTTAAACTCTCCATGAATGCCTGATTATTTTCTCTCTCAGCCCTCGTCATGCTTTCACGACCCTTATTAATGCTTCAACAACCATCTATTTATGCTTTCACAACCTTTTTTAATGCTTAAAAAACCCTCTATTTGTTCTTATAAACGAGAAATAACACCTGTTCACATTATCGTAACTTTCCTTACAAATCCTTGTAACATAGCCACCGTAACTTTGCATCGCGAAAAGCAAAAAAAGCGTGCGGGACACGACAGCCGATAAGGCCACATCAACTCCCCACCAGCAACAGATGTTTAATCAAAAAATAGAAAAAGAAATCATGAACAGACAGATTCTCATGACAGCCATCATGGCATGTGCAATGGGCGCACAGGTTCAGGCTCAGACAAAGGACGCAAAGGAAGCAGAAGCTCCCAAGGGCAAAGCCATCGTACAGGTCTTCACCAACTTCCACTCAGGCTTCGGCCTTGACAACAACAACAGAGGCTTCGATCTCGACCGCTCCTACCTCGGCTACCAGTACGACCTTGGCAAAGGCCTCTCAGTTAAAGGTGTCATGGACATCGGCAAGTCAAGCGACGTAAGCGACTACCAGCGTATAGCTTACATCAAAAACGCTCAGCTGACATGGAAGACAGGCGATTTGACCATCAACGGAGGACTCATCTCCACAACCCAGTTCAACATGGTAGAGAAGTTCTGGGGATACAGATACATCTACAAGTCCTTCCAGGATCAGTATAAATTCGGTTCTAGTGCCGACCTCGGACTCTCTGTGGCATGGAGAGCCAACGAATGGCTTACAGCCGACGTCATCGCCGTCAACGGTGAGGGATACAAGAAGGTGCAGGTAGAAGACGGACTCCTCTACGGCATAGGAGCCACAGTGACACCAATCAAGGGACTCAGTGTCCGCCTCTACGCAGGTCTCAACGAGCAGCCAGCCGAAGGAAAGAAAGACGTGATGAACTACTCTGCCTTCGCCGGCTACAAAGGCAACGGCTTCTCCCTCGGAGCAGAATACAATATGATGGTCAATGCCTCAGGCATCGAAGATCACGACCAAAATGGTTTCTCTGTCTACGGCACTGTCAAAGCCACCAAAAACGCAGAAATCTTCGCCCGCTTCGATGATTTATCTTCCAAGGACGACTGGAACAAGAGCTCCGACGAGTCCACACTCCTCGTCGGAGCACAGTGGAAGCTCGGCAAATACGTCAAGATAGCCCCCAACTTCCGTATGACCATGCCAAAGGCCGACGGAGCAGATGAGCGCTATGCAGGGTACGTCAGCTGCTACTTTGGCCTATAATACCCAAGCAGCCCTCGCCTTCAATAGCAACCCTGTCTATAGCAGTCCTCGCTCACAATAGCAACCCCGTCTATAGCAGTCCTCGCCTTGCTACTCCGTTTGGTGTTTCGGGGTTCTCCCCCCCGCCACCCCATCCCCAAAAACAAAAACAAAAACAAAAACAAAAACAAAAACAAAAAACCACCCTATCATCAATTCAATTATGAAAAAGACATTATCTATCGCATTATCTTTCATGGCAGCAGCCATGGCACTTACATCATGCAACAATTCCAATCAGAAGGCAGACGCCACAGCTACCGTAACGAGAGAGAGCGTAGAGCTCTCTGGCGCAGGTGCCACCTTCCCACTCCCCTTCTACAACGTCATCTTTGAAGAGTTCGGAGATGTCAACGGTGACGAGGTAGCCTACGGCGGCATAGGCTCAGGCGGAGGCGTGCGCAACTTAAAAGACGGCATCGTAGACTTCTGTGGTTCCGACGCCTTCCTCTCTGACGAAGAGATGCTCGAAATGCCAGCCGTTGTACACGTGCCCACCTGCATGGGCGCAGTCGTCCTGGCCTACAATCTCCCCGATGTCAAAGACCTCGTCCTCTCTGGCGATGTCGTAGCCGACATTTTTGCTGGCAAGATCACCACATGGAACGACCCACGCATTGTAACTCTCAACAAAGATGCCAAACTCCCATCTGACAAAATCATCCCAACCTACCGCTCAGACGGTTCCGGCACTACATTTGTATTCACCGACTACCTCTCCAAGGTCAGCAAAGAATGGGCTGAGACCTACGGCTGCGGCAAGTCAGTCAACTTTCCAGTTGGCCAGGCTGCTAAAGGCAACCCAGGCGTAGCAGGCGTCATCTCACAAACCAAAAATTCCATCGGCTACGTAGGCTCCGAATATGCCTTCGCACAGGGCATAGACTATGCAGCCCTCATCAACAGCAACGGTGAGACAGTCAAGCCCACAGCAGAAAGCATCTCTGCAGCAGCCTCTGGCGAGATACCTGCCGACACACGTTGTTCCATCACCAACTCCGACGCTAAGGGAGCCTACCCCATCTCAACCTTCACCTGGATCATCATTTACAAGGAACAAAACTACAGCAACCGCAGTCTCACACAGGCACAAGCCACACTCGACCTTCTCAACTACGTCATAAGCGACAAAGCACAGAAGATGACCTCAGCTGTCAACTACGCCCCACTGCCAGCCAAAGCCGTAGAACTCAGCAAGGCCAACCTCGCCACAGTCACCTACGATGGCAAAACCATCGCTCAGTAAAATCATCTCAGCCACAAACAAAAGCGTGCTGACAAACAGGCAGACTTAAGCAAGCTGACAAACTGAAAGACACATTCCAGCTAACAAGCATGCAAACAACAGACAACGATTCTTTCTTGCAAATAAACACCGACCATGTCATCAGACAAAACATTTCGAGTGCTGCTATTCACGGCAGCACTCATCATTCCCATCATAGCCGGCGGCATAATCTACTCCCTGACAGCCGACTCCTACGATGCCCTCCGCCACTTCGGCTTCCTGCGCTTCCTCTTCTCCTCCGAGTGGAGCTACACCGACGGAGCTGAGAGTTACGGAGCACTCCCCTTCATCACGGGCACACTCCTCACCACAGCCCTCGCACTACTCTTCTGCATACCATTCTCCCTGCCCGTCGCACTCTTCGTAGGCGAATACTACAAAGGCACAAAACTGGCAGCAACCCTCAGTACAGTCACCGACCTGCTCGCAGGCATACCCAGTATCATCTACGGCCTCTGGGGCTTCTACACCCTCCGTCCCATCATCATCTGGCTCGGCATCAGCGACGAAGGCTCAGGCATACTGACAGCCTCCCTCGTGCTCGCCATCATGATTGTACCCTATGCTGCCTCACTCAGTGCAGAGTTCATAAAGATGGTGCCCAACGAACTGAAAGAAGGAGCCTACTCCCTCGGAGCCACACGCCTTGAGGTCATACGCAAGGTCGTCATGCCCGTAGCAGGCCCCGGAATATTCTCCGCCTACATCCTGGCCATAGGCCGTGCGCTCGGAGAGACCATGACAGTCACCATGCTCATAGGCAACACCAACAACATGCCCTCCTCCCTCACCTGCACAGGCAACACCATGGCCAGCATCATAGCCAACCAGTTTGGCGAAGCCGAAGGCCTTCGACTCTCTTCCCTCATAGCCATCGCACTCATGCTTTTCCTCATAACAGCCGTCATCAACATGATAGGCAAGATACTCATCAAGCGCGCACGCATAGCGTAGGCATCTTCCCCTCCTCTATTTATAGCGACAATAATCATCATTCACCAACAATGAAAAAGAGAATTCTTACAAGCCACATCGTCCACTACGGCGTATGCGTCCTCGCCGCCCTGACCTCCGTTCCCCTCATAGCCATCCTCGGCGAAGTACTCATCAAAGGCTACAAACAGTTCTCCTGGGCCTTCCTCACCCAGCCCACCCCCACGGCCTACAAAGCCATGATGGCATTAGCACAAGGAGAAGACATTCCTGGTGGTATAGCCAACGGCATACTGGGCTCTCTCATCATGCTCCTCATGGCAGCTATCATAGCCATCCCCGTAGGCATCATGGGTGGAATCTACCTTTCTGAGAACAGCAACAAGCGATTCGCCCAGATCGTCTCCTACATGACCGACCTCCTTCAGGGCACACCCTCCGTCATCATCGGCATCATCACCTACATCTGGGTCGTAGTGCCCATGCGAGGATACTCAGCCATAGCAGGCAGCGTAGCACTCACAGTCATGATGCTCCCACTCATCGTGCGCTCCACAGAAGAAACAATGAAGATACTACCACAGTCACTCAAAGAAGCAGGCCTCGCCCTTGGAGGCAACTATGCCAAAGTCGTAATGAAAGTGCAGCTCCCGTCAGCCTTCGGCGGCATCTTCACCGGAGTGCTCCTCGCCATCTCACGCGTCATAGGCGAGACGGCCCCACTCATGTTCACAGCCCTCGGCTGCCAAGTCATCCGCCTCTCTGTAGACAAACCCATGTCAGCTGTTCCACTGCTCATCTGGGAGTTCTTCAACGATCCCAATCTACAGGACCTAATATGGGGAGCATCCCTCTTCCTTCTCCTCTTCGTCCTGTCCATCAACCTGCTCTCCAAGTATCTCGCCAAAAAATGGCAGTCATAAGCAGAAACACACAAAAACAAACCGTTAACACCATACGATATGACCATCATCAACCCCATACTTGAATTCAAAGAAGTCACCGTCAACTACACCTCCTCCGTACAAGCCGTCAAAGGAGTGACAGCAGCCATTGAGCGCAACAGCATCACAGCAATCATGGGTCCGTCAGGATGCGGCAAGAGCACCCTCCTCCGCGCTGCCAACCTTATGCACAACCTCTACCCCAACATACGCATCGGAGGCGAGATACTTCTCGAAGGACGAAACATCCTCGATATGGAGTCTATAGAAGTCAGACGCAAGATAGGCATGGTCTTCCAACGCCCTGCCCCCTTCCCCACCATGAGCATCAACGAAAATGTCCTTGCAGGCTACACCCTCAACGGCATCCACCTCAGCCGAGCACAGAAAGCAGACATCGTAGAGAAAAGTCTCAGAAGCGTATCTTTATGGGATGAAGTCAAAGATGTCCTCACAAAGAAAGGCACCTTCCTCAGCGGCGGACAGCAACAGCGCCTATGCATCGCACGAGCCCTCGCCCTACAGCCCGAAGTGCTCCTCATGGACGAACCCACCTCTGCCCTCGACCCCATAGCCACAAAACACATCGAACAACTCATCACCCAGCTCAAGGACGATGTCACCATCCTCATCGTAACCCACAACATGGGGCAAGCAAGACGAATAGCGGCAAAATCCATGTTCATGTACCTCGGCGACCTCATCGAATACGATGACACCAAAAAGATGTTCACCGACCCAGCCAACGAACTGACCAGTGCCTTCCTCAACGGCAAAATGGGCTAACTCCCTTCCACCTTCTCCCCCTTTTCCACCGCTTCGTCCCATCTTTACCCGCCATACTTCCTTTCCCCCCTTGCTCCGTTCGGCATTTCGGGGTTCTCACCCCCGCCATGCACCCCCATTCCCCGTCCTCCACACCAGAGGTCGGGGCTTTATTTTCCATCTATCATCTTCCCACATGCACACTTCCCCATACATTACAGCCCTATTCCATCCCTTCCCCACCCCTTTTCCTCTCATTTTCCCCACATCATACCCTTTCATTAAAGAATTTTCCGTACCTTTGCACCACATTGTATCCATCCCCTTAACAAACACCCAAATCAGACACCCAACACATCAACCACCCCACATCATGAAGGAAAATAATACAACCCCAACCCCCAACGACAGCAAAAAGACAGACACAGGCATGAGCAAAGTCACCACAGCCATCAAAGCCGGATGGCTCCTCACAGCCATCATACTTACAGCACTCTTTTTCGGAGTCTTCGCCATTTCCCAAGGATGGCTAGGCAAACTGCCCCCCGTCAGTGATCTGCAAAACCCCATCAACAAATATGCATCCCGACTCTACTCCTCCGACGACAAACTTATCGGAACATGGAGCTATGCCAAAGAAAACCGCGTCATGATACCCTACGACTCCCTGCCCGACAACCTCGTCAAGGCACTCGTAGCAACAGAAGACGTGCGCTTCTACGAACACTCTGGCATCGACGCGCGCGCTATAGCCCGAGCTGTTGTCAAGCGTATGATTTTTAGGCAGAAGAGTGCAGGAGGCGGCTCCACCATCACACAGCAGCTCGCCAAGCAGCTCTACTCCGACGTAGCCAAGACCGAAGGTAAACGCATGATGCAGAAACCCATAGAATGGTTCATAGCCGTACAGCTCGAACGCTACTACACAAAAGAAGAGATACTCACCATGTACCTCAACTACTTCGACTTCCTCTACACTGGAGTAGGCATACGCAACGCTGCCAGCACCTACTTCGGCAAGACACCCCTTCAGCTCGACCTCAACGAATGCGCCACCCTCGTCGGAATGTGCAAAAACCCATCCCTATACAACCCCTACAAACGTGACGAAAACGGCAAACTCATCCCCAGCGAGACATGCCGCGAACGACGCAACGTCGTCCTCTCCCAGATGGAAAAAGCAGGATTTCTCACACAGGAAGAAAAAGAAGAAGCACAAGCACAGCCACTCGCCATCCTGCCAAAGCCCAAGATGACAACACACAAAGAAGGCATAGCACCCTACTTCCGCGAATACCTCAGAAGAATCATGATGGCCAAACGCCCCGAACGCAGCCAATACGCCTCATGGCAAGGACAACAATACCACGACGACTCCCTCGCATGGGAAACCGACCCGCTCTACGGATGGTGCAACAAAAACAAGAAAAAAGACGGTTCAAACTACAACATCTACTCCGACGGACTCAGGATTTACACCACCATCGACACACGCATACAGAAAGCTGCCGAAGACGCCATGTTTGAACACGTGGCTCTCTACCTCCAGCCAGCATTCCAGAATGAAATCAAAAACTCCGTCACTGGGCCCTACCGCGAACTACCCCTCAGCAAGGTCAACCAACTCATCGACCGATACATCCGACAGAGCGAACGCTACAGAGCCATGAAAGCCGGTGGACACACCGACGAAGAAATCATGGCATCCTTTAACGTGCCCATCAACATGAAAGTCTTCAAATACGGCACCTCCTACACCAACCCACAGGAAGCAGAAGTCACTATGTCACCACGCGACTCAATCCTGTATTACAAGAAGTTCCTCCGCTCCGCCGTTTGTGCCGTTAACCCCGAAAACGGACAAATCAAAGCATACGTCCCAGGATTAAACTTCGAACACTTCATGTATGACAACGTACTCGGAGGCGGACACCGACAAGTCGGTTCAACCATCAAGCCCCTCCTATACTCCCTCGCCCTCTCCAGCCAAGACCTCACACCCTGCGACATCGTCGATGCCTCACCCCACGACTATGGTGGATGGACACCTAAAGGACCAGAGCTCGGCATCGTGCCCCTAAAGACAGCCCTCGCACAGTCCAACAACCATGCCTCAGTATACCTCCTCAACCTCGTCAAGCCACAGTCCTTCATTGACTACCTCCGCGACCAACTGAAAGTCTCCACCTACACCATGGAGCCTAACCTTACCCTCGCCCTCGGCTCATGCGATGTCAGCATAGGAGAAATGGCCAGTGCCTACACCATATTCCCCAGCTACGGAGTCCACTACTCCCCCTTGCTCGTCACCCACATCGAAGACCAGGAAGGCAACGTCATAGCCACCTTCTCCCCACGCATGAACGAAGTCCTCTCACGTGAGAAAGCCTACCAGATGCTCTACATGCTACGAGCTGTCATCAACGAAGGCACAGGAAGAGCCCTCCGAGGCAGATACAACATACGAGCAGACATCGGAGGCAAAACAGGCACCACCAACAGCCACGCCGACGGATGGTTCATCGGTTTCTGCCCCAAACTCGTCGTAGCATGCTGGGTCGGAGGCGAAGACCGCGACATTCACTTCGGAACCATGGCCTTTGGCCAAGGAGCACGCGCCTCACTCCCCATATACGGCAAGATGATGCGCAAAATCTACGACAACTCTAAGATAGGAATCCTCGAAACAGACTCCTTCGCCATACCTGCCAACTACAGTCCATGCGACAATGCCCTCTACACCCTCCCCTGTGCCGAAGATGTCATCAACGGCACCCACACCGACTACACAGAAGCCGACTCGGAGTTCTTCTAATATCCATTGCCACTCCGTTCGGTCCCCGAATTTCCCAAAGTCGGCATTCCTCCTCGCTCATTGAGTCCCATTGCCGCTCCGTTCGGTCCCCGAATTTACCAAACTCGGCATCCATTCCCACAGTTCCTTCTCCCATCACAATCATCAACCCTTTAACCCCAGCCCCATCATGAAATACATAGGCATCATCCCAGCCCGTTACGCCTCCACACGTTTCCCCGCCAAGCCCCTCGCCCTCCTCGGAGGCAAGACCGTCATCGAGCGCGTATACCGCCAAGTTGAAAACATCCTCGACGATGTCATCGTCGCCACCGACGACCAACGCATCCTCTCCGCCGTCCAAGCCTTCGGCGGCAAAGCCGTCATGACCAGCACAGCCCACAAGAGCGGCACCGACCGAGTATACGAAGCCTACACCAAACAAGCCACACCCTACGATGTCATCGTGAACATCCAAGGCGATGAACCCTTCATCCAGGCCCAACAGCTCTACGCCCTCCGCGACTGCTTCACCGACCCCACCGTCGACATAGCCACCCTTGTCAAACCCTTCACAGCCAACGACGGTTTCGAAGCCCTTCAAAATGTCAACTCCCCCAAAGTCGTCGTCAACAACCGCATGGAAGCCCTCTACTTCTCACGTAGCATCATCCCCTTCATGAGAGGCAAAGATACCGCCACTTGGATCTCCACCCACACCTACTACAAGCACATAGGCCTCTACGCCTACCGTGCGAAAGTCCTCGCCGAGATAACCTCCCTTCCACAGTCACCACTCGAAATAGCAGAGTCACTCGAACAACTACGCTGGCTCGAAAACGGATACAAAATAAAAGTCGGCATCAGCCACATCGAGACCATCGGCATCGACACACCCGAAGACCTCCAGCGAGCAGAAGCATTTCTCCAGAGCCAACAACACAGCCTCCAGTAACGCACTCCACCTACCCAGTTCACCCCACATGACACAACCGCCACTCCACCCCATCACACCCATCCTTCCCTCCCTCCCCGCACCACTCCACCTCTCCAACGGAACAGAGCTACGCCCCATACCCATACCTGCATCAGACATCACACGCCTCACCCTCATGTTCCCCGGCGGACAGTGGACACAAGCCACACCCCTCCAGGCCGACTACGCCATGCGTCTCATCGATGCAGGCACATCCACCATACCCTCCCACACCCTCAGCGAACGTCTCGACTACTACGGAGCCACCATCACCACCGGCACCACCACCTCCTACGCCTTCCTCACCCTCACCTGCCACCACACCAATCTTCCACACCTCATACCCCTCCTGCGCGACATTCTCACCGACCCAACCTACCCACAAACCCAACTCGACATCGAACGCGAAGAAGGACTCCTCATCTGCCAAACAAACAAGCAGAAAGCCCCCTACATGGCCAACCACCTGTTCCACCGACATCTCCTCGGCGCCGACCACCCAGCTGCCGTCCTCCCCGAAGAGCAACACGTCCTCCAGCTCAAACGCGAGTCCTTATTCCACTACCACCACCGCCACATCCTCCTGCCCCACACCACCATCTTCGCCACAGGCCACATTACCCCAGCCACAATCACCCTCCTCGACACCCTCCTCGGCACTATCACCACCACCCAAACACCAACACCCATCCTCGACCGACCCATCCACACCTCCACCCACCGACGCCACGACAGTCACCTCCCCGTCCCCACAGTCCAGTCAGCCCTCCATCTCGGCCGACTCCTTCCCCCCATCACCTCACCCCATGCCCCAGCCATCACCCTCACCACAACACTCCTCGGCGGCTACTTCGGCAGCCGACTCATGAAAAACATACGAGAGCGACTCGGACTCACCTACGGCATCTCAGCCTACCTCACACAGATACCCCACCACGCCATCCTATCCATCGCCACCGAGACACCCACCCAACACGTCAACCTCTGCCTCGACGAGATAGACCGCGAACTACACAACCTTGCCACCACCCCCGTCACACCCGACGAACTATACAACGCCAAAAACTACCTCATGGGGCAAGTCTGCCGCACCACCGAAGTCTCCCTCTCCCTCCCAGCCCTCTGCATGAACCTCCTCGCCACCTCCACCGACCTCGACCACATGCTCCAACGCAACAATATCATCCAATCCCTCACCCCCGAAGACATCATGCAGTGCGCCGCCACCTATTTCAGTCCCGATGACATCCTCATCTCAGCCGTTCACGGCAAATGACCATGACGCCACCTTCCCTCACTTCCTTCCCTCCTTTCCGCCCTCCCACTCCATTGCTCCAGTCCATTTCTCCCTCTCCGTCCTTCC
>JAEDNQ010000184.1 GCA_016302435.1 Bacteroidaceae bacterium | reverse complement strand
TAGTGTTAAACCGCTATTTTTATCATCATCCGTAGTATTTTTTCTGTTTGAGAAGAAAAAACACCGCCAACCTCACATCTATGTCCTTGCGGAAAGCGAGGAGAAACTTGCCTATGGGAGTGTTTCTGTTTAACATGAGTGGAGAAGAGGGTAAAAAGGCGATTGCCGCTTATCACTTGGTAGAGCTATACGGTATCTTGATGTCTATCATGCCGTCGCGGTACACCGTCAGGTGCTTTCCGTCCGTAGCTATGGTCAGGCGCAGGGATGAGAGCTTGGTCTTGCTGTACCATTTGCCGTCTGTCGTGGCCTTGTCCTCTGTAGCCCAACTGTCTGCCGTGCCGAGCACGTTCTGTCCCGTATAGGTCTTTCCGCCCATCTTGACGTATGGATATTGCTCGCTGTTGATGCCATAGACGATGCCGTCTGTCGTGCTGACGATGTCGCCCTCATACTTGTCGGGGCTGAGGGTCAGCAGCGTGTCGAGGATGGCTCCTTTGGTGATGTCGGTCACTGGCATGAGCTTGCAGTCTGCCATGATGCTTGTGGGGTAGGCATTGGGGTAGCGCGTGTTGACAATCCAGTAGTAGTAGTCGCCGTTCATCCAGGACAGGCGGAGCTTGCTCTTCTTCGTGCCCTCGATGACGAAGGGGCGCGCATTGTTCTTCTTGGAGTTGAAGGTGACCTGCTTTGACGACTTCACAGCATTGCCGTCAGGTGTCATGGTATATTTCACTATCTCGTGTCTGCCGTCCACGGGCACAGAGCAGTACACGTCTGTTGGGTTGTCTCTGTCCACAGCCATGCCGCCCGAATAGCACATCTCCACCTTTGGCGTCTGGTGGAACTGTCCTCCACCGCTCGCGATGAAGGTAGACTGCCACTCCTCGCCGTTCCATTTGGCATAGAAGTAGTCGTGTACAGTCTTCTCCTTATTGATTTTTGTCATGCCTATGACGGGGTGCCCCTCCTGGTCGAGAGCCATGTTCCACAGCCAGTTGCGGCGGTCGTCGGTCTTGTTGACAATGGTGTATGGATGCGCCTTGGCATATCCGTCGCTCTTCTGCACACCAAAAGTGCCCTTCTCTACCTCGCTGAGTTTCTTGCCCTTGATGTCGTAGAGGCAGCGGTCGTTGATGTCAAAGGCATTGCAGTATAGCCAGTTGGGATATTCGTTGTCGGGGTGGCCTGTGGTGTAGGCGAGATATATCTTGTCCTTGCCGTTGCTGACATACTTGGCGTATGGGCGCGCCCCTGTCGACTTGACCATCTGGTATGGACCCCACGTGAACTGTATGTCGTCGTTGGCGTCGGGCATGCTCATCTGCGCCACAGTCGGATGCCATCCTATGCCTCGCCAGCACATGTATATGTGGTCGGGGTCATCGCTGAGGATGAAGGGGTTAGGATATGTAGTGTTGTTCGCTGTCCCCAATCTCTTCTCCTCGCCCAAGCAGGTTATGTCGCCCGGATAACGGCTTATGCGGTAGTAGAAGCATGCCTCGTCAGTGTGGCGCGAGTAGATGATCATGATGCGTTCATCGGGCAAGACGAGGAAGGCAGGGTTGTTGTGGTCGTCTGGCTGGAACCATGAGCGCACCAGCACCTCCTGCCGTGTCTTTTTCTTGTAGTCTATCTGTGTGGCCTTGATGCTGCCGTGGTTGTCTATGTAGCCGAGATAGGTGGCATTGATTTTGCTCTTCTTGTTCTCATAGTGCAGGGCGCGTGGGTCGGCAAACCAGCACCATGCTCCTTCTTCGGCTATTGTCTCGCCTTGGTACACCTTGTCTGTCTGTGCCGAGGCTGTCAGGAAACTCGCAGCTGCTACTATTCCTGCAATGATGATTTTGGATGTCATGATTGTTTTCGGTTTGTTAGTTGTAGTTAGTCATAAGTCGTATTTTGTTCGCAAAGATAATACAAATTATTGTGATTGTATGCCTCTCTAAGTGAAAAATAAGATAAAAAAGCCTAACTTTGTACTCAAAAACCAAAAACAAGATATGACTCTCTTAGAAAAACTCAATCTTGAGGACCGATTCGCTGCCAGCATCGGCGCTCAGCTCGTCCACGTAGAGGCTGGCATGGCCAAGGCGCAGCTCCGCGTCGAGACACACCATCTCAACGGAGGAGGCGTGTGTCAGGGCGGTGTGATGTACACCCTTGCCGACCTCGCTTTCGCCGCTGTGGCCAATAGCCACGGCATCCTCACCCTCGGCATCTCCAACACCATCACCTTCCTCAAGTCAGCCCAATTAGGCGACACCCTCACCGCTGTCTGCACCGAAGTGCTCGACCACCGCAAACTGCCATATTGCGACATCAAGATATTCAACCAGAACGACCAACTCCTCGCCACCATGACAGGACTGGCTTACCGACTCAACCGCGACTTCCCCTACGACGGATTCATGTAGATCAGCCGCAAAGCTATCAGCGCCCCACACCATTCCCCTACCCTACCGCAAATACACATATATATATATTATGATAGACATCCTACTCGACGTCCACACCCATACCCTTGTCTCAGGCCATGCCTTCTGCACACTCAACGAGATGATAGCCGAGGCACAGCGCCACAACCTCGCCATCTTCGGAGTCTCCGAACACGGTCCTGCAATACCTGGCACCTGCCCACCCATCTATTTCCGCAATCAGCATGTCGTGCCACGCCAATATGGCGACATGACACTCCTCATGGGAGCTGAACTCAACATCATCGACTACGAAGGCAACCTCGACATCACCGACACAGAGACACTGTCCTCCATGGACCACATCATAGCAGGACTCCACAAGTTATGCTACACTGATGGCACTCGCCAGCAGAACACCTCCGCTCTGCTCGGAGCTATCGAAAACCCCATCGTCAACATCATCTCCCACCCCTGCGACGGCACAGCCCGAGAGATAGACATTGAAGCCATAGTCCTTGCTGCCAAGCGCACGTCCACCCTCCTCGAGCTCAACGGCAGTTCGCTCAATCCCATTCGGGGCAAAAAGCTTGCACACGACATGTTTGTGAGCATGCTCCAGCTCTGCAAGCGACACGATGTGCCCATCATCCTCGGAAGTGATGCCCACCATACAGCATCTATCTGCGACTACCATCACGCCATCCCTCTGCTGGAGGAGACAGATTTCCCTGATGCCCTCATCATCAATGACAAACCCTCCGATTTTCTCTCCCTTATAGGCAAATAAGCTACAAAATACGTCAAAAAAGCTCTCACGACTATATATTTGCAAAAAAATCAGCCAAAAGTTTTGCAGGATAAAAAAATAGTCGTACCTTTGCACTCGCAAACGAAAATAGAGACGGTGCCATAGCTCAGTTGGTAGAGCATCGGACTGAAAATCCGTGTGTCCCCGGTTCGAATCCTGGTGGTACCACTCTCTCAACTTCGAATAATATTTGTTTTCATAGTCAAGTGTATTTATTGGTGCCATAGCTCAGTTGGTAGAGCATCGGACTGAAAATCCGTGTGTCCCCGGTTCGAATCCTGGTGGTACCACAAAGAAGAGGTGAATTGTTTCACCTCTTCTTTTGTTTTGTTTGTATATTGTATTAGGTGGCTCTTCTGCAATTTAGTTGAAAAGTTTCCACAGACGCTTTTGTTAACTTCAAAGGCAATCCCCGCACACCACGAGGATTGCCTTTGCCTTTCTTAGACCCTTGGCCTAATCGCTTGCTTCT
>JAEDNQ010000183.1 GCA_016302435.1 Bacteroidaceae bacterium | reverse complement strand
ACGACAAGGGATATGCCCTGCCATACGCTGCCGACCGCCGCAAGCTCTACAAGGTAGGCATCAGCTTCTCGTCCGAGACAGGCACGATAAGCGAGTTCGAATGGCAATGAATGGTGGACAATTGTCTTTCAGACTCGACCCTATGAGCTATCGCTTTATTGTACGGCAAAAAACATCATATGACAGGCAATAAAAATATATGCGTGCATCTCCGATGTGGGGATGCACGCATGCGTATGATGGTATGCTGTGTAGGAAGATTCGTCTGTTGTTCGGATCTATCTGTATGCTTATTTGTAAAACTCCTTGCGTCCGGCAGAGAGTGTGTTCTTCATCAGCGAACAGATAGTCATGGGACCGACACCGCCTGGGACGGGGGTGATGTAAGAACAGAGGGGAGCGACATTCTCATAGTCTACGTCGCCATTGAGGCGGAAGCCTGACTTGCGTGTTGGGTCGGCTACGCGGGTTGTGCCCACGTCGATGATGACAGCTCCGGGCTTCACCATGTCGGCTGTGACAAAGTTGGGCTTGCCAATGGCAGCTATGATGATGTCTGCCTGTCTGCACTCTTCCTTCAGTGTCTTGGAGTGGCTGTGGCACACGGTGACTGTGCTGTCGCCATACTGCTTCTGCATCATGAGCTGTGCCATGGGCTTGCCCACGATGTTGGAACGTCCGAGGACAACACACTTCTTGCCGCTCGTCTCTATGTTGTAGCGCTTGAGCAGGGTGACGATGCCGAGAGGAGTGGCTGAGACATAGCAGGGGAGTCCTATGGCCATGCGGCCAACGTTGATGGGGTGGAATCCGTCGACATCCTTGCGGTAGTCGATGGCCTCAATGATTTTCTGCTCGGAGATGTGTTTGGGCAGAGGCAGCTGGACGATGAATCCGTCCACGTCCTCGTCTTTGTTGAGCATGTCCACCTGGCTGAGGAGGAACTCCTCGGTGATGTCGTCCTCAAAGCGGAGCAGGGTGGACTTGAATCCGCATGCCTCGCATGCCAGCACCTTGTTCTTCACGTATGTCTCGCTGCCGCCGTCGTGGCCTACGAGGATGGCTGCCAAGTGGGGGCGTTTGCCGCCGCCTGCCACGATGGCTTCTACTTCTGATGCTATCTCAGCCTTGATGGCTGCAGCTGTTGCTTTTCCGTCTATTATCTGCATGGGTTGTAGTGTTTTGTGTTTTAGGGTGTGAAAAGGATGGGGCGGCATTAGAATTTTGGCATGCCTGGCATACCCTTCATCTTCTGCATCTGAGCCATGGCCTTGGCCATCTTGGGGCTCGTCATCTGCCTCATCATTTTGCGCATCTGCTCGAACTGCTTGGTGATGCGGTTGACCTCGTCGAGCGAGATGCCCGCTCCCTTGGCTATGCGCTGCTTGCGCGACATGGTGAAGCACTCAGGATGCTCGCGCTCATAGGGTGTCATGGAACCAATCATGGCTTCTACTGACTTGAAGGCGTTGTCGTCGATGTCGATGTCCTTTATCTGCTTGCCTACGCCTGGTATCATGGAAGCCAGCTCCTTTATGTTGCCCATCTTCTTTATCTGCTGTATCTGGCCAAGGAAGTCGTTGTAGTCGAACTTGTTCTTGGCTATCTTGGCCTGAAGCTTGCGAGCTTCCTTCTCGTCAAACTGCTGCTGAGCTCTCTCTACAAAGGAGACGATGTCGCCCATGCCGAGTATGCGGTCTGCCATGCGCTCGGGGTGGAAAACATCGAGAGCTTCCATCTTCTCTCCGGTACCGACAAACTTGATTGGCTTTGTCACCACTGTGCGTATGGACAGGGCTGCGCCGCCGCGTGTGTCGCCGTCGAGCTTGGTCAGTATGACTCCGTCTATCTCTAAGCGCTCATTGAATATCTTTGCTGTGTTGACAGCGTCCTGACCTGTCATGGCATCGACAACGAGGAGTGTCTCGTCGGGCGATACAGCTGCCTTGATGTGCTCTATCTGTGTCATGAGTTCCTCGTCGATGGACTGTCGTCCGGCTGTGTCGACGATGACGACGTCATATCCCTTGGCCTTTGCTTCCTGGATGGCATTCTTCGCCACGCTGATAGGGTCTGTGGCTCCTGGCTCCATGTAGCATGGCACACCAACCTGTTCGGCCAGAACCCTCAGCTGTTCCATGGCGGCTGGACGGAAGGTGTCGCAGGCAGCCAGGAGAGGCTTCTTGCGGTTGGCTGTCTTGAGTCTGAGGGCGAGCTTGCCCGACATGGTTGTCTTACCAGCACCGTTGAGACCTGACATGAGGATGACTGTTGGGTGTCCGCTCAGGTTGAGGTCGGTGGCTTGTCCGCCCATGAGGGCTGCCAGTTCGTCGTGGACAATCTTTACCATGAGCTGTCCTGGCTTGACGGATGTGAGCACATCCTGTCCCAGTGCCTTCTGCTTCACGGTGTCGGTGAATGACTTCGCCACTTTGTAGTTTACGTCGGCTTCGAGGAGTGCCTTGCGCACGTCCTTGAGCGTCTCAGCCACGTTTATCTCGGTGATTTTTCCTTCACCTTTCAGTATCTTGAAAGACCTTTCCAGTCTTTCGCTCAAGTTTTCAAACATGTCTTTATGTGTAATTATTCTTTGATGTTTTACTTTTCGGTTGCGGCGTATATGTATTGGGGTCCGCCACTCACGTATGTTGTTCTTATCCGGTAGTGCGGATAGAAGTCCTTATCTCTTCAGTCCCTTATATATAAGATATGAGAGGGCTGACACAACGAGGAGTATGGCTGTGATGCCGATGATGTGGGAGTAGTGAGCTATGGTGTCGATGAGTTCCTGCTTGGGCATGGTGCTGTGGAAGGCGTAGCCGATGCCTACGAGGATGGCGTTCCAGACTCCTGCTCCGATGCATGTGTAGAGGATGAAGGGCAGGAGGTTCATCTTTGCCAGTCCGGCTGGGATGCTGATGAGCTGGCGTATGGCCGGTATCATGCGTCCGATGAGGGTGGACACAGCTCCGTGTCGGTCGAAATAGTCTTCTGCCTTCTTCACCTTCTCCTCGTCGATGAGGCAGAAGTGGCCAAAGCGGCTGTTGGCGAAGGCGTAGACTATGGGGCGGCCGAGGAAATATGCCAGCCCGTAGTTGATGAGAGCACCGATGAGGGCGCCGATGGTGCCGCAGACGATAATCATGGGGTAGGACATCTCGCCTGTCTCTGAAGCCATGTAGGCTGCCGGTATCATGACCACCTCCGAGGGGAAAGGTATGAAGGAGCTCTCTATGGCCATGAAGAGGATAATCCATCCGTAGTTCAAGTTGTCCAAGGCACCGTTGGTAATGTTCAGTATAAATTCTTCCATATTATATTTAATGTGGTGTTTTTGCGTGGTTGTTGCAAGAGGCTTTTGACTGATGTCTTTGCATGAGCCCCCTGTCTGATGTCTTTGCGAGAGGTTGCAGCAGGGGGGGCTGAAGATGTGTCTTCGGCATGCCTGTTGCTGCATAATGAGTGCAAAGTTACGCAATTATTGCGAGGTTTAGGCTATGTTGAGCAGATAAATTGCGTCAAAGCATCATTTTTCTGAGAAAATGTTTGGTCGTTTCGCAAAAAAGGTCTAACTTTGCACTCGCAAAACAGAAAAGCACGTCGTCAGAAGCCTTCTGACACCTGCAAAGGAGTCACTATTCAGACGATACGCACACATGGGTAAGTCCTATACGGCCAGCTCCCTCGGAATCCCCCAGGGCTTGACCGCAGCAAGGGTACTTGGTTGTAGCGGCGCGATGTAGTTCGCTTACCCACCCGCCTCTTTAGCTCAGTTGGCCAGAGCACGTGATTTGTAATCTCGGGGT
>JAEDNQ010000182.1 GCA_016302435.1 Bacteroidaceae bacterium | reverse complement strand
GAAGAACAACAGCGAAGCGGCTAAGCTGCTGAAGAAATAGCGAGGCTGCAAAAAATAAAAAGATAACAGCGAAAAAGCTGAAAAAGAAAACAGCATAGCTACGAAACAAACATCAGCGAAACAGCTGAAAAACAGAAAGAATTCCAAGACACACAACCGCTCGCATGACAACAGACGAACGATTCATGAACATGGCTCTCGACGAAGCCCGAGCAGCCTTAGCACAAGACGAGATACCCATCGGGGCTGTAGTGGTGGCTGACGGTATGGTCATCGGCAGAGGCCACAACCTCACTGAGACTCTGCATGACGTGACGGCTCACGCAGAGATGCAAGCCATAACAGCTGCAGAGGTATATCTCGGAGGAAAATACCTGAACCGGTGCACACTCTACGTCACCGTGGAGCCATGCGTCATGTGTGCTGGAGCCATCGCATGGAGCCAGCTTGGTCGTCTTGTCTTTGGCGCGAAGGATGAGAAGAGGGGCTATCAGCGATATGCGCCCGAAGCCCTCCACCCCAAGACAGCGGTGGTGAGCGGAGTGCTCGAAGAGGAGTGCGCCGCTATGATGAAGGATTTCTTCAAAGTGAAAAGGAGGTGAGCTGGCGTGCATGATTTCACGGCAGGTTCTTTTGAATCTTCTGAAAGAACGAAGCTAAAATCGTGCGCCCGCGACTCTCCTTTCTACATCACGACAGCCTCAACAGCCTTATAGCCCACCCACACTGCCAAGAGGCCCAAGGCTACGCCGCCTATGGTGTAGAGCGAGAAACCAACGAAGTCATTAGCCTGAAGCAGGCCAAGACTCTCCTTGGAGAAGGTGGAGAAGGTGGTAAAACCGCCACAGAACCCTGTCATGAGGAAGGTGGCAAGAGAGGGGCTCAAAAATTGATGTCTGACGGAAAGAGCCCAGAAGACGCCTATGAGCAGACATCCGAGGGTGTTGACTATATATGTGCCCAAAGGAAAGGAAGAGCTGCTGACATTGAATGCGGACGAGAGGAGATAGCGGCAGATGCCGCCAATGCAGCTGCCTCCCCCGACAAGTAGGATGGTCTTGATCATTGTTTCGATAGAGAATCTTTTACGGCGGAAATTATTCGAGCCCGACTTTCGGAGCGCAAAGGTACACATTTATATTATATGCCACATCATTCTCTTGTCCATTTTTGACACGAAGAAGAGAAAAAGCGCATCTTGAAGCGCAATATCTTTCTGTCAACATACAACAATGGTGTGCAAAAGAAATTGTGCAGAAGAAAATGAGCAGAAAACCTATCACCCACAAATAACTTATTTATATCACAAATGAAGAAAACACTTTTCACCTCAATGGTATGTTCGTTGCTATCTAACGGAGCATACGCACAGACTCTTCTGGCCGACGGAGCAGAAATCACGCTGAAGGATTCACGCCTGAAGGTGGAGTTTGTCAAAGAAGACATCGTCAGAGTCAGATGGACAAAGGAAGATGCTTTTGCCGATGTGGACAACAACATCTGCATAGAGCATCCAAAGTCAAAAATCAAGCTTAAGCATGCTGACAAGGACAGTATGCTCACCATCACGTCGGACAGCATGAGCGTCAGCGTGGACAAGTCAACAGGTGCTATCACCTATCTCGACCGAAAGGGCAAGATTATCATGGCTGAAAACAGTGCCATGCCTCACGAAGGAGAGAGAATCTATGTGGAGAATGTCACATTCGACGAAAGCACACGACGCACCGTCAAGACTGCTGACGGCGACAAGGAGGTCATGGATGTCCTGAAAAGAGACACTGTGGGAAGCTCGTGGAAATGGGCTCTCAACCTGCAGTTCAAGCCAGAAGAGGCTCTATACGGCTTGGGCGGATACATGGAGGACTACATGAACCTGCGTGGAAAGAAGGTTTACCTCTGCCAGCACAACCTGAAGGAGATGGTGCCTGTGCTCAACTCCACAGCCGGATATGGCATTCTCATCAATGCCGGAAGCGAGATGACCTTCACCGACACTCAGGGCAGGAGCAGCATAGAGATAGGTGCGGCCAAGGGACTTGACTATTACTTCATGAAGGGGTGGAACATGGATGCTACTGTCCGTAACTACCGATGGCTGACAGGCCAAGTGCAGATGATGCCTCTTTATCTCTTTGGCTACACTCAGTCGAAGGAGAGGTATGTCAGCTCGGCAGACCTCATCGGCACGCTCAAGCGTTTTCGCGACAGCCACATACCTATCGACATGATCGTGCAGGACTGGAACTACTGGGAGCCAGGAAGCTGGGGACACATGAAGATGAACTCGCGCGACTATCCCGACAAGAGAGCCCTGACGGATGCCATCCACGGCATGAATGCCAAACTGATGATTTCCATCTGGCCCAGCATGACCAATTCGCCTCAGGAGAAAGACTTCGCCGCAAGGGGCATGCTCATGCCTGGCACCAATGTCTACGACGCCTTCTCGCCTGCCGCACGCGACCTGTACTGGGACTATGCCAACGGGGAGTTCTTCAGCAACGGATTTGACGCCTGGTGGTGCGACTCGTCCGAACCCATCGATGCAGACTGGAGCAACAGGGGCAAGGCATACACCTGGGACAGCCACGCAGAGCGCTTCGAACTGTGCAGCAAGCGTCTCGGCGATGCCCTCGGTCATGAACGAAGCCAGCTCTACTCCCTCTACCACTCCATGGGCATATACGAACATCAACGCAAGGCTACAGACCAGAAGCGCGTGGTCAATCTCACACGCTCTTCCTACGCCGGACAGCAGCGGTACGGCACCATCGTCTGGAACGGCGACACACATGCCTCATGGGATGCCTTTGCCCAGATGATACCTGCAGGCCTCAACTTTGTCTCCACTGGTTGCCCATACTGGACTGTCGATGCCGGTGCCTTCTTCGTCAAGAAGGGATGGGCATGGTTCTACGACGGTGACTACGAGAAGGGCTGCGAAGACCTCGGCTACCGTGAGCTCTACACGCGCATGCTCCAATATGCCACCTTCCTGCCTGTCATGAGAAGCCACGGCACTGACACTCCTCGCGAGCCTTGGCGATTCGGCGACGCGGACAGTCCCTTCTACAAGGCTATCATCGACTGCATAAAGCTGCGCTACAGCCTTCTGCCCTACACCTACTCACTGGCCGCAGACGTGTGCTTCAACGGAGGCACCATGATGCGCCCACTGCCCTTCGACTTCGCTGAGGACACCAAGGTGGCAGACATCAAAGACGAGTTCATGATGGGAAGAAGTCTACTCGTGGCACCTGTCACCACTCCCATGCTCTACGGTCCAGGCTCTGCCCCCATCAGCGGAGCCAAAAAGCAGCGCGACGTCTACTTGCCAGGCAACATCACATGGTACGACTTCTTCAGCCAAGCAAGCTACAAGGGCGGTGCAACCGTCACCGTCGACACCCCCATCGACCGCATCCCTGTCTTCGTGCCTGCCGGCAGCATCATACCGATGTGCAAGGGCAATATAGAATATGCGGCACAGTACGCCGATGCCCCATGGGAGATACGCGTATACCCTGGCAAGGACGGTACATTCAGCGTCTATCAAGATGCGGGTGACGGATATGCCTACGAGAAGGGGGAGAGAAGCACCTTCGACCTCACATGGAACGACAAGAAGCACACTCTGACTATCTCTGCTCGCAAGGGCATGTACAAGCCTGACAAAGACATAGAGATGACCATCACCACTCCCGACGGCAAAGAGGGAAAAGTGAGGTATGACGGAAAGAAGACTGTGGTGAAACTCTGACAAATACGTTCATAAGCATAAGATATCAAGAAACACTAACCACAAGAAACACTAACGGTATGAAGCACTTGCTGATAAACTTTCTAACAGCCCTGCT
>JAEDNQ010000181.1 GCA_016302435.1 Bacteroidaceae bacterium | reverse complement strand
TTTATGCCTTTCTGGGTATGTTCTTGAGAATCTCAAGAGTGAAGTCGTAGAACTTCTGCACTGTTGGAATGAGTACAGCCTCGTTGGGAGTGTGGGGGCTGACGAGTGTCGGACCATAACTTGCCATGTCCATCTCTGGATAGTTGACACCGATGATGCCGCATTCGAGACCTGCGTGGCATGCGCCGACGATAGGCTTCTTGGCATACAGCTTCTCATAGATGTTGGACATCATCTCTACGAGTGGGCTCTTTGGGTTTGGTTGCCAGCCGCTGTAGCCACCCTCGAGCTTGACGTCCATGCCTGCCATGGAGAAGCATGAGATGTAGCGGTTGCAGAGGTACTGCTTCATGCTGTCTTGTGAAGAGCGGGCGAGAGAGATGACTTCTGCCTTGCCGTCTGCCACGTCGATGATGGCGAGGTTGCAAGATGTCTCAACGAGGTCGGGCATGGATGGTGTGTAGCGGAGCACTCCGTCGTGTGCTGCCATGACTGCGTTGATGATGTTTTCCTGTATGTCCTGTGGCATGGCCTTCTTTGGCATGGTCTCAGCTTCTATGGCTGCCATGTAGAAGGCGTCTGTCTCTATATCCTTGTATTCGTCGATGAAGGTGGTGCGGCACTTCTCCACCATGGCGAGGAAGGCCTCCTTCTCCTTGGCTGGCACGAGGACTGTTGCTTCTGACTCTCTTGGGATGGCATTGCGCATGTTGCCGCCGTGCCATGTGCAGAGCCATGCTATTCCGGTGTTGACAGTGGCGAAGAGGGTGCGTGCCATAAGCTTGTTGGCGTTGGCTCTTCCCTTGAATATCTCTACGCCTGAGTGGCCGCCGAGGAGTCCTTTGATGACGATCTGGTAGCAGAGCATGTTCTGTGGGTCGACGTTTATCTCCTGATACTGCATGGAGCAGAGGATGTCAACGCCGCCAGCGCATCCGATGGTTATCTCTCCTTCTGTCTCAGAGTCGAGGTTGAGCAGATACTTGCCTGTAAGTTCTCCTGGCTTGAGGTCAAAAGCTCCTATCAGGCCTGTCTCCTCGTCGCGAGTGATGAGCACTTCGATGGGGCCATGCTCTACTGTGTCGTCCTCAATGATGGCCATGGCAGCAGCTACGCCCATGCCGTCGTCAGCTCCGAGAGTGGTGTCGCGTGCTGTCACCCATTCTCCGTCGATGTAAACATCGAGGGGGTCTGTCTCGAAGTTGTGTGGGCAGCCTTTTGTCTTTTGTGGGACGATGTCCATGTGGGCCTGAAGCACTGTTGTCTCTCTGTCTTCATAGCCAGGTGTTGCGCCCTTGCGCATGATGACATTGCCTGCTTCGTCGATGTATGCCTCTGCGCCTTTGCTCTTGGCCCAGTCAACGAGGTAGTTGGCAACTTTTTCGGTGTGTCCTGACGGACGTGGTATCTGTGTGAGAGCGTAGAAGTTTCTCCACACGCCTTTGGGGGATAGTTCTTCGATTGGATTCATTGTCTTGATTTTGTTTTTTTTATGTCAGTTAATATATTGGTCTTCAGTTTTCTTTGTATAACACCTCTCTTTGGATTCTTTTGGTATTACTTCCTTCTTCAGTTTCTTTTTTGTATTACTTCCTTCTTCAGTTTCTTTTTTGTATTACTTCCTTCTTCAGTCTCTTTGTTAGCCATTAGTCTCCTTTTTTGCAAGGAGTCTTGGTGGCCAGGGCGAATATGGAAAACATGCCGAGTACAGGCACGAGAGCTGTCTGTATTGTGTGGACGATGAGGGCGAAGGCCACAGCATCGGTGCTTGCAACGCCGTAGAGGACGAGAATGGTTTTGACGGCGAGATG
Organism: Bacteroidaceae bacterium; assembly: GCA_016302435.1. GTDB lineage: Bacteria > Bacteroidota > Bacteroidia > Bacteroidales > Bacteroidaceae > Minthosoma. Next base: position 2,054 of record JAEDNQ010000181.1, on the reverse strand, counting down.
CCAAGGCCCGGCTCCGTTGGGTGTGGGAACGATGACGGAGATGCTGCCTACGATGAAGCTGACGATGGCTGCTGTGAAGCCGAGGTGCTCAGTGAAGTTGAAGCACTGGAATGTTATCCAGTAGTGGAGGAAGTAGCTGAGCCAGATGGCTAAGGTGTAGAAGGTGAAGAGTCCTTTGTGGCTGACTTGTCGTAACGACATCACTCCTTCGCGCAGATTGTCTATCATCTCCTTGAGCTTGGTCATGAAGGCGAGTTTGCTCGCCATATACCAGAGGAAGGCAACTGTGAAGAGGATGCAGATGGCTGTGACTATGTAGCCTGTGCTCGTGAAGCCGTGGAGGAAGTGGTCAAGGCTGGTGCCTGTCTTGTCGAAGAAGGTGAGGAAGACGGGCAGCTGCGACAGGATGACGACAATTGTTACGGCCAGGATAAGTAGGCTGTCGATGATGCGCTCCGTCACCACTGTGCCGAGCGACTTGAGGAACGGTGTGCGGTCATATCTGCTCAGAATGCCACATCGGATGAATTCGCCGCTGCGCGGGATAACGAGGCTTGAGGCGTAGGATATGAAGACTGCATGGATGCAGTCAGAGGTGCGTGGGTGCTCGTTCATCGGTGCGAGCGTCTGCCTCCACCGTATTCCGCGAAATAGTTGGGCTGTCACGCCAAAGACGAGAGAAAAGAGCATCCACCCCCAGTCCATCTCGTGCATGACGGTGTGCTCTATCTCTTTAAAGTCTGTGTTGCGGTACATCCACCACAATATTGTGCCGCCCAAGATGAATGGCAGGGCTATATTGACTATCTTTTTTATCGTTTTGTTTCTGTCCATTAAAAAAATGTCGTAACTTTGCATCATGAATGTTTGACGCAAGCGTGGTATATTCTTCCCCAGGGTAGCTTCAGGCATTTTCAGCCAAAGAAAAGGTGCGCATTCAAGCATGATGTTTTGTGCTTCATGCTCAAAGTAGCCCTTCGCATGGCAAAGTTACGAATAATTCTCAAACAAATAAACTTTATTCAGCAATTTTTTTTGTGAACAACGTAAAACCAAAGAAATTCTTGGGGCAGCACTTCCTGACAGACCTGAATGTGGCACGTCGGATAGCAGACACTGTTGACGCATGCCCTGACGTGCCCGTTCTGGAAGTAGGTCCGGGCATGGGAGTGTTGACTCAGTATATCTTGAAGAAAGACCGCGAGTTTAAGGTGGTAGAGATAGACTTTGAGTCGGTACCCTATCTTCGAGAGCATTATCCGGCTCTCGGTGACAACATTATTGAGGGCGACTTCCTTCAGATGGATCTTGCTCAGGTGTTTGGCGGACGGCCGTTTGTGCTCACAGGCAATTATCCGTACAATATCTCTTCTCAGATATTCTTCAAGATGGTAGACAATCGTGACCTCATCCCGTGTTGCACTGGCATGATACAGAAGGAGGTGGCGGAGAGAATGGCAGCTGCACCAGGCTCAAAGGCATACGGGGTGTTGAGTGTGCTGATACAGGCGTGGTATGACGTGGAGTATCTTTTCACCGTCGATGAGCATGTGTTTAATCCGCCTCCTAAGGTCAAGAGCGCTGTCATCCGTCTGACACGTAATAGCAAGGCCGAACTTGGCTGCGATGCTCAACTCTTCCGCCGCATCGTCAAGACCGTCTTCACCATGAGGCGCAAGATGATGCGCAATGGCATGAAGCAGATATTGGGCAAGGATTCGCCCATGTTGGCCGATCCAATTTTCACAAAACGCCCTGAGCAACTGTCGGTGCAAGACTATATTGATTTGACCAATAGGGTGGCAGCCGCTATTGGGTGAGCGTCGACTGGATTTTTTCCCTGATTTGGAAGAGCATGGCGATGGGACCGCAGAAGTTGCGGTTGTCATGTTGTGTGAGAGCCAGGTGGCTCAGTTGCTTGACAGTTTTTGCCATGTCGTCTATCTTGATGCCGCCTCCCAAGTTAATGGAGTGAGGGTATTCGTTGTTTTCAAACCAATCGACGAGTTCCTTCACTTCTTTTTTTGTGTATGTAGGCTTAAATTCCATAGTTT
>JAEDNQ010000180.1 GCA_016302435.1 Bacteroidaceae bacterium | reverse complement strand
GCCCTGAGCCCGTGTGCCTTACTGTTCAGTAGGCTGGAGCATGTTGTTCAGCTGTAGAGTGTCGGGCATGTTGTAGTTGCTCCATTTGTGAGTGATGACAGCACTGTTCAGAAGCACCAGTCCGGGTTTGGCTCTCACCACAGTTTTCAGCATTCGGTCGTCAGCCATGAGGTAGCCGTATTCAGCTCCCGTGTGCTCTGTCCAGTATTTCTGTGCCTCGGGAGAGAACGACGCGGTGAGGCAGTAGAAGGGGATGTTGTGCGAGACAGAGTAGTCATATATCTCATTGATGTGGTTGATACATCCCTCGTCAGCTTTGAGCAGGTCGGGGATTATGAGCATGAACTGGTAGCCCTCCTGCAAGAGGATATCTTCCGTTATGTCATCTCCCTCAGCCGAAGTGACGTGAAAATCCAGCACCTCCTTTTTCTCTCCCACGGGGATGCGTCTTGTCTCCACGTACTGCCATGTAGAGTCAGGGTCATCATCTTCTGCGCTCAGTTCGAGCATCTGGCCTTCTTTCTCGTACACTATCTTGATGTCAAACTCTTGTTCGGCTCTCGTCACTCCCTCATACATGTCTGTACCTATCTTGTACGGACGGAAGTCGAAGTAGGGCAGGTTGATGATGCAGAAGGCAGAGTATGCTATGGTAGAGCAGAAGGATAGAAGTATGATGAGCCATTTGATGCTCGGCCCTACGATGTCCATCTGTAGTCGGTAGTGCTTGTAGATGACGATGGCGGCAGCCAGGAGAACGATGTTTTTTGCCAGCGTGGCGGTGTTGCTCAGTATGATGACATCTCCGAAGCATCCGCAGTCGGGCACAGGGTCAGCTATGGCGATGTATACGGTGAGGGCAGTCATGGCTGCCATGAGGAGGAGAGTGAAGCGCGCCGTGCTTTTCTTCTTCATGGCGAAGAGAATGCATGCGCCGAGAGTGAACTCCATGGTAGAGAGGATGACGCTGCTTGCCGTGAGGAAAGTCTCTGGCAGCGAGATGTGCAGCATGCTGTTGCAGTAGTCCTGCAGCTTGTACACCGTGCCCAGAGGGTCATTCGCCTTGGCAAAACCGCTAAGCAGGAACGTGGCAGCCAGCAGCAGTCGGCAGACGTTGACAGCCACAGCAAGTATTTTCGTATTTCTTTCTGCCATTATTCTCCGTTACGTTGAACCTGTGCTTCTGTGAGTTTGATGATGCCAAAGACAGAATAGTTTATCATGTCGAGGTAGTTGGCGTCGATGCCTTCAGATATGATGGTCTTTCCCTCGTGCTCTTCTATTTGCTTCGTGCGGTTGAGCTTCATGAGTATGAGGTCAGTGTAGCTGCTCACTCTCATGGATCTCCATGCCTCGTCGTAGTCGTGGTTTTTGCGCAGCATGAGTTCGAGAGCTGTCTGTGCATATTTATCGTAGAGCTTCAGTGCGCTCTCCGCGTCCATGTCCTCTGTCTCGGCATATCCCAGCTCGAGTTGTATGAGGCCCACGATGCTGTAGTTGACTATGCCCTGAAACTCTGGCATGATGCCTTCGCCTACGAGCGACACGCCTTTGACCTCAAGGCTCCTTATGCGGTTGGCCTTGATGAATATCTGGTCGGTGACAGATGTCGGACGCATGATACGCCAGGCTGCCCCGTAGTCGTGGAGCTTCTTGCTGAAGATGTCTCTGCATCCTGCCATCGCTTGCTTGAACTGTTGCGTAGTGTCCATTCAGTTGTCAGTCTTATGATTTTTGAATTGATGTGTTTACATTTTTCTGCCGTATGCTGCATGCGGACTTCTGTGTGTATGCTACATGTTACACACTTATAGAGTGCAAAGTTAGTGCTTTTTTGTTGAATGTGCGCAATAATCCACATTAAAAAAGCGCGCGCACGGTAAATGCTGTTGCCGTGCGCGCGTTATTGTTATATATAGTTGCCTTTTAAGAGCATTTGATTTTCTGTCCGAGCTGGAGAATGGTGTTAGGCTTGATGCCATTAAGTTTGCAGAGCTTTGACACTGTTGTGCCGTACTTGCGTGCGATGGATGAGAGTGTGTCCCCCCTCTTTACATAGTGTGAGGAAGAGCGTCGGGCGCTTTGCTTGCTGTTGTTTGTCCTGACAGGCTGTGGCTCGCTGCTCTCTCTTGTAGCAGTGCCAGCGGCTGAGATACTGGCTGCATCATCGTTGGCAGTGGCCATTACAGTGCGTTCAGCCTCTGCTTCGATGTTGGCTCCAGTTGTTGCAGCAGCTGTTTCCTCGCTGCGTGTTGTCTTACCTGTAGCCACGTGGTAGAAGTTGCCAGTGACATCCTGGTGCTCGAAGTCGAAGAGGAGGGCAGGGTTGATGGGCTTGCCGAGGATACGTGTCTCGAAGTGGAGGTGTGAGCCGCTGGAACGTCCAGTGTTGCCACCGAGTCCTATAGGTTCACCTGCTTTGACCACCTGGTCTTGAGTCACGAGGTGCTTGCTGAGGTGTCCATACAGAGTCTCGAGTCCGTTAGGATGGCGCAATACCACATAGTATCCGTATCCGCTTCTGTTGAAAGCCTTGATGCGCACTTTCCCGTCAAAGGCAGCTCTGATGGTATCGCCGATATATACTTTCACGTCAATGCCTTCGTGCATTTTTCTGCGTCTCCATCCGTAGTTGGAGGTCACCTTTCTGCTGTCAGTAGGCATGCAGAATCCTCTAAGGTCCACCTTGTAGTTGGCAGGCAGGCTGCCGCTGCACTTCCTTAACTGGTCAGTCCAGTCGGTGTAGATGTCGGCTGCAGGATTTTCGAGGTCGATGCTGTTGAAGGTGTTGTTCAGCTTTACGTTGTTGATGTCCTTCATCCTTTTGTCCGAAGGCGCTTGTCTTGCTATGGCGTCTTGGGCAAAACCGCTTTGGGGCAGCATGGCGAGGAGCACTATGCCTATTGTTTTAGTTAATGTTTTAAGATACACTGGTTAGGAGGTTTTTGTTGGTTTGTTGATTTGGTTTGATGTGGTTGACAAGTACTTGTCCATGCCTTTGCGTGGCATCAGCAGGCTTAATACTCGTCGTTGGCGTAGAGATACTGGAACACTCCAGGTGTGTACTCGAAGATTTCCTCTGGCTTGAAGAATCGGTTCAGCTCCACCACGGCGTTTTCGGGTGAATCAGATGTGTGGATGATGTTTTCCTGGAAGCTCATACCGAAGTCTCCGCGGATGGTGCCTGGTGCGGCCTTGCGGGAGTTGGTGCTGCCCGTCATGGATCTCACTGTTTCCACTGCGTCCACGCCTTCATAGCAGCAGCATACGACAGGTGAAGCCATCATAGAGTTCTTGATGCGCTGGAAGAAAGGCTTGCCTGCAAGGTGAGCGTAGTGTTCGTTGAGCAATTCGTCAGTGAGCTGCATCATTTTCATACCTGCAAGACGCAGTCCTTTGCGTTCAAAGCGTGCTGTTACTTCGCCAACGAGTGCGCGTTGTACTGCACCTGGCTTCAAGATTACGAGGGTCTTCTCCATATTGTTGCTGTTATGATTTTTTTATCTCTGGTTTGTTATTTCTGGATATGCTCCAAGCGTATAGGCTACGTCCTTATGGGCATAGCTAACGCAAGTATCGATATTATTTGGTGCAAATGTATGAAGATTTTTTTAGGTGACCAAAGATTTTGTGTAAAAAATAGTTATTTTTATCACATGTCGAGGCATTTCTTCACGTCCTGTTCTACTTTTGTAAGCTTGTCTTTGCAGAACTCGGCGAGTGTTTTCGCTTCTTTGAGATGTGATGTAAGGGTGTCAATATTGATGTTTCCGCTCTCTATCTTGTTCACAATCTCTTCAAGCCTTTTGGATGCTTGTTCGTATGTCATTTTCTTATCCATGTTGTTCTGTCCTTTTATTGGGAAGTGATGTTCGTATGTTGGAAGTGAT
>JAEDNQ010000015.1 GCA_016302435.1 Bacteroidaceae bacterium | reverse complement strand
TTTACTTTTTGTTGTCTACGGCAGCTTGCTCGATGGCGAGTCCTCGCTTGTAGTTTTCGATATATGCGTTGAAACCAGCCACGTCTTCAGGATTTGGCTTGATTTCTTCGCCTGCATTGCCTGCGAAGACAACTTCGTCGAGCCAGTCTGCAAGGCTGAGCTTCTTGGGGTTGTTAATCTCGTAGGACGCGAGTAGGGCTATGCCCCATGCACCGCCTTCGCCAGCTGTCTCCATGACGGAGATGGGGGAGTTGAGGGCTGCTGCAAGCATCTGCTGGCCTACACCCTTGGTGGTGAAGTAGCCACCGTGGCCTGTGATGCGGTCAACCTGCACTTTCTCTTCCTTGAGGAGTATGTCGTTGCCTATCTTGAGTACGCCGATGGCTCCGTAAAGGTGGGCGCGCATGAAGTTGGCAAGGTTGAACTTGTCGTTGGCTGAGCGCACAAAGAGTGGGCGTCCGTCGGCAAGTCCTGTGACTGGTTCGCCTGACACGTAGTTGTAGGAGAGGACGCCTCCGCAGTCGGGTGTGCCTTTTGTTGCTACGTTGAAGAGGTTTGTGTAGAGTGCGTTCATGTCGACAGGCATGTTCATGAGTTCCATGAACTCCTTGAATATCTTGACCCATGCGTTGATGTCAGATGTGCAGTTATTGCAGTGAACCATGGCCACGAGGCTTCCGTCAGGTGTGGTCACCATGTCTATCATCTCGTATGGCTTGGAGAGTTCTTTTTCGAGCACTATCATTGAGAAGGATGATGTGCCGGCGCTGACATTGCCTGTGCGCTGCTTGACGGCATTGGTGGCTACCATGCCTGTGCCTGCATCGCCTTCTGGTGGGCACACGGGTATGCCTGCCTTCAGATGGCCAGAGACATCGAGGCGCTGTGCTCCTTCCTGTGTGAGGTAGCCAGCGTTCTCGCCTGCATTGAGTGATTTTGGCAGGATGTCGAGGAGTGTCCATGAGAAGCCTTTTGGTTCGATGAGCTTGTTGAACTTCTCTACCATAGTGGCATCGTAGGTCTTAGTGGCAGGGTCGACAGGTATCATACCTGATGCGTCGCCGACTCCAAGGACTTTCTGACCTGTTATCTGCCAGTGGATATAGCCTGCGAGGGTGGTGAGGAACTCGATGTCGCCCACGTGCTCCTCGTTGTCGAGGATGGCTTGGTAGAGGTGTGAGATGCTCCAGCGAAGGGGGATGTTGTAGTTGAAGAGCTGTGAGAGTTCGGCTGCTGCCTTTCCGGTGTTGGTGTTGCGCCATGTGCGGAAGGGGACGAGGATATCGTTGCCTTTGAAGGCCATGTAGCCGTGCATCATGGCACTCACGCCGATGGCTGCGAGTGTCTCTATCTCTGTCTCGTACTGCTCGAGAACGTTTTTGCGGAGCTGAGCATAGCAGTCTTGGAGACCATACCAGATGGCTTCTGTGCTGTATGTCCAGAGTCCGTCGACGAGCTGGTTTTCCCATGTGTGGCTTCCCTGAGCTATGGGGTTGTTTTCTTGGTCGATGAGTACGGCCTTGATGCGGGTAGAGCCGAACTCGATTCCGAGTACGGCCTTACCTGCTTCTATGGTTTGCTTTGCGTTCATTGTATGTATGGATGAGATGCGATGTGATTACTTGAGTGCCTTGTTGAGCATGTAGTACACCTCGTTGTTGCGGAGCTGTGTCTTGAAGCCGCTGATGGTGGTGTCCTTGTCAATGTTGACAAATTCCATGCCTGTGATTTCAGCGAAGTCCTCCCAGTATTCGGCAGTGATGTCGTATGAGAAGGCGCTGTGGTGTGTGCCGCCTGCGAGAATCCATGCGCCTGCGCCAATCTCGAATGTGGGCTGTGGAACCCAGAGAGCAGAGGCTACAGGGAGCTTTGGCATTGGCTTTGGCTCGATGCATTCTACTTCGCTTGTGATGAGGCGGAAGCGGTTGCCGAGGTCAACGATAGTGGCCTTGATGCCCTTACCTGTCTTTGAAGTGAAGACGAGGCGTGCTGTCTGCTCCTTGCGGATGCCAATGCCGAGGAAGTGTACCTCGAGTGTAGGCTTGTCGACAGCGATGAGCGGGCATACTTCGAGCATGTGGCTCTGGAGGCTGGAAGTGCAGTCTTCGGCAAAGTTGAGTGTGTAGTCCTCAAGGAATGAGCATCCCTTTTCGAGGCCTTGGTTCATAACCCAGAGTGAGCGGTAGAGGCATGCTGTCTTCCAGTCGCCTTCTGCGCCGAAGCCTATACCTTCTGCCATGAGGCGCTGTGAGGCGAGGCCTGGTATCTGGTCAAAGCCGATGAAGTTAGGATCTGTGATGTCTGCTTCGCCGAGGTCGTCGAAGTTTGTGGTGAAGGCTGTGGCACCTTCTTCTTTGAGTACGCGGCGGAGGGCTATCTCGGCCTTGGCTGCATGCCTAACCTTTTCCCAGTATACTTCTTCACCTGACTCGTCAATCTTGATGGTGTAGAGCTTCTTGTATTCCTCGACGAGGGCGTCTGCCTCTTCGTCTGTCACCTGCTTCCAGTACTCCATGAGGTTGGACACTGGGTAGTAGTCCACATGGTAGCCAAGACGCTGCTCGAACTCTACGCGGTCGCCGTCTGTAACGGCTACGTTGTTCATGTTCATGCCGAACATGATGCAGCGAACGTTGTGGGCGTCGGCTACGGCTGCAGAGACGCGTGCCCATACGGCTATCTTCTTCTGCACTTCTTGGCTCTTCCAGTGTCCTACGACAACCTTGCGTGGCACACGCATGCGGCTGCAGATGTGACCAAACTCGATGTCGCCGTGGGCTGACTGGTTGAGGTTCATGAAGTCCATGTCGATAGTGTCCCAAGGTATTTCGGCATTGTACTGTGTGTGGAGGTGGAGGAGTGGCTTCTGGAGAGTCTGAAGTCCCTTAATCCACATCTTGGCTGGTGAGAATGTGTGCATCCATGTGATGATACCTGCGCACTTCTCATCGTTGTTGGCTGCCTTCATGATGGCTTCAACCTCCTTTGATGAGTTGGCTGTGCCCTTGTATACTACTTTCACGGGGATGATGCCGCTGTTGTTGAGTCCGTCGACCATCTCCTTAGAGTGTCCGTCTACTATCTTTACTGTCTCGCCTCCGTAGAGGAGCTGTGCTCCGGTTACCCACCAAAGCTCTAAATTTTCAAACATATTGGTCTAAAGTTTTTTAGGGGATGCGTGCTCTTTTTCTATGTTCTAATAGAAGGGAGTGCATCCTGGGGTTAATAAATGTTTTTTTTGTTTTTAGTTGAGTTAATCAGGTTGTCAGCTACTGCGCGACGGGGTTGATGATTCATTGTGAATCAGGTGTCACAGCATGTTGTCGGCTGATTCGTCGCTTAGTGCTTCTGTCCCTTCTGTCCGTAGTAGGCATTAGGTCCGTGCTTGCGGTTGTAGTGCTTCTCTATGAGCAGAGGGTTCATGGTGAGCTCTGGGTTGACAGAGAAGGCCACGAATGCCATCTTGGCACACTGTTCCATAACCTTTGCGTTATAGACAGCATTGTCGGGAGATGTGCCCCAAGAGAATGGCCCGTGGTTCTTGACGAGCACGGCTGGTGTGTGGTCTGGGTTGATCTTGCGGATGTTGAGTATTTCGTCCACAATGACATTGCCTGTCTCGAGTTCGTACTGTCCTTCTACCTCTTCCTTTGTCATGTCGCGTGTGCAAGGAATGGCTTTGTAGAAGTAGTCTGCATGAGTTGTGCCGATGTTTGGTATGTCCTTGCCGGCCTGTGCGAAGGCTGTGGCGTAGGTGGAGTGGGTGTGTACTACTCCCTGTATGTTGGGGAAAGCCTTGTAGAGCACGAGGTGGGTTGGTGTGTCGGATGAGGGGTTGAGCTCTCCCTCTACAACTTTGCCTGTCTCGAGGTCTACAACGACCATGTCACTCGCTTTCATGTCGTCATAGCTAACGCCAGAAGGCTTGATGACGACGAGACCTTTTTCACGGTCAATGCCTGATACGTTTCCCCATGTGAAGATGACCAGTCCTTGCTTTACGAGGTCGAGGTTGGCCTTGAATACTTTTTCTTTCAGTTCTTCTAACATAGTCTTTCTTTTTTTTGATGATTAATGTTTATTTATATATATGTGTATGCTTGGGTAGATATATGCAAGCTTGATTTATGTTGGGGTGATGTTTAAGCTTGGATATGTGAAAGTATGTGTGATGCTGTTGAGCGGGAAGGGGAGGATAGGGGTATCCTGTGTTGATTATTCATCTTACCAGAAGATGATGTATGCCATTGAGATGTAGAGGCAGATGATGGTGGCGTAGACAGCAAACTTTTTATCTGTCTCTATGAGTTCCATGTCGAAGGCAAATGCCTTGACGTTGCTCTTGCGGTCTTTGGCACTGGATATGAGGCAGAGGGAGATGGTGGCCAGTAGGCATCCGAAGAAATAGAATGTCTGGAAGCCTATGTCGTTGAGATAAGCGAAGATATTTTCTTCGGGGGAGACATCTGGCGGAAGCATTGCGTTGCCTATTGTTACTGTAGCTGCTGCGAGGATGCATCCGAGTGAGACGACACCAATTATATATCCCCATCTCACCATCTTGCGGCGGTCGCTCTTGCTTGGAAGGTTTATCTTGGTGCACTGGTGGCTGAGGTAGGAGATAGCGATAAACAGTATGGTGTCTATGATGAATACGTAGCTGGAACGGAAGAGGAACGGCACGTCTGATAAGGTGAATTGGAAGATAATGCCAAGGGGGACGGTGATGATGGCTACTGTGGCGGCTGCAAAGGTTGATGCACGTTTCCAGAAGAAGCCAAATATCATGAGTGTCATGACTCCTGGGTAGATGAAACTGGAGTATTCCTGTATGTATTTGAATCCGTTTTCCATGCTGCCTATGAGAGGGCGAACAGCGAAGAGTGCTATGAGGATGGCAACGGCTGCAGAGAGCTTGCCTACGTTGACGAGCTTCTTGTCTGTAGCGTCAGTCACCCAGTATTTCTTGTATATGTCAAGGGTAAATATGGTGGAGGCACTATTGCTTATGGCTGCAATGGTGGAAATGATGGATGCTGTAAGGGTTGCGAAGAAGAGTCCCTTGATGCCTGTAGGTATCATGTTGGCTATGAACCAAGGCATAGCTTGGTCGGGTGTGCTGATTGCATTGGCAAAGTCTGCTGACGTGAACTGGTAGTGTGTCATATAGAAGGCGCACACTCCGGGAATGAGCACTATGAATGGAATGACAAGTTTGATAAGGGCAGCGAATACAAGTCCCTTGCGCGCTTCTTTTGTTGTCTCGGCGCTCAGTCCTCCCTGGATGATGTATTGCGTGAAGCCCCAGTAGCAGAAGTTAGTTATCTGCATTCCGCCTAAGACTGCTCCAAGGCCTGGAAGAAGGTGGTAGCCTTCGGGTGAGCACGACTTACGCACGATGAGGTCAAAGTGGGTGTCGTTGGCATACTGTCCTGTGGTGAGGTAGTTGTATACTTTGTTGAGTCCGTCGATGTACGTTCCGTTTTCTCCTGCTACCGCTGTCAGTGTGAAATATGATGTGATGAGTCCGCCGAGTATGATAAATGCTATTTGCATGACGCTTGTCCACGATATGGCCATCATGCCGCCGTGGATGGAGTAGAGGGCTGAGAAGAAGAAGAGTATGCAGATGATAGCTGTGCGTATTGACATTTCGAAGCCAAAGACTGTGAACACGCATCCTTGGAGTCCGAGAATCTGTTCAATGGCGAGAGCTCCGAGCCAAGCAACGGAGGTGAGGTTGATGAAGATGAACATGAGCAGCCACAGGATGGAGAATCCGAGACCTATGCCTTTGTTGTATCGCTTGCTCAGGAGCTCAGGGATGGTTGTAATCTTCAGTGAGAGCATCATGGGCAAGAAATATTTGGCTATGACCAAGATGGCTATGGCTGCAAGCACCTCATAGGCGGCTGTGGCAAATCCTATGGAATAGCATGTTCCGGCTTCTCCGATGATTTGCTCAGTAGATATGTTGGAGGCTATGAGTGTACATCCCACTACCCACCAGGGCAAGGTGTTGTTGGCGAGAAAGTAATCTTTTGTGGTTCTATCTCGTCCGTCTCTTTTCTTGCTTATATACGCGCTCACACTGATAATGAGTATCATGTATACTGTCCATATCAGGAAGTCGATGTATTCAAAGCCGTTAAGTCCGATGGATTCGGTGATGTTGCTGATGTTGTTCACTTTGTTGAGATTATGAAGTTGTGATTATCCTTTCTGAATATGGTGACGTAACCTTGTACCTTGTGGTGTCAACTTGAGTATTATGGTCTTTCCTTGAGTATTATGGTCTTTCCTTGAGTATTATGGCCTCACCCAGGGTATTGTGGCGTCACCTTGAGTGGAGAGGGGAGCAGAATAGCTTGTTATTTCTGTTCTTTATCCTCTGTGATGTATTCGTAGAGCACAGCACCTCTGCGGTTGGACATGTTTGTAGACTTGATGAAGTCCTTTTCGGCTATGGAGCGTCGGAAGTTGCGCTTGTCCATGGATGTGCCGAGTATGCTCTCATAGAGCGACTGAAGGAGAGATAGAGAAAAGTACTTCGGCATGAGGTTGGAGGCTATGGGTTCGTTTTTTAAAGATGTGCAGACTGCTTCTCTTGCTTTTCTTACCATGTCGTTGTGGTCGAAGCAAAGCTGTGGGAGATTATCTACATCTTCCCATAGAGCGTTGTGTATTCCAGATAGACTCTTGTCGTAGTTTGAAGAGTTGATGAGTGCATAGTAGACAATGCTTATCACTCTCTCGCCTGTGTCGCGCTCTACTTCGCCATAGGCTGCAAGCTGCTGCATGTATACCTTGTCGAGTCCTGTGAATGTCTTGAGTATGCGTCGTGCAGACTGGTCCACACTTTCGCCTTCTTCGACGAATCCTCCTATGAGTGACAGTTTACCCTCTTCATGTTCGTATGGGCGATGGTGGATGAGAACTTTAAGTTTATTCTCGTCGAAGCTGAATATGACACAGTCTACAGATACGTAGAAACGTGGGTAGTCGATATATGCATTCATTGTGCTGAAGGTTTTGGGTGGGGGATTGATTTTCCCGCCCTTATGGTTTGGTTATGTGAAGAATTTTGGTTGTATATGGTCGGGCGGGCTCATGTTTTGTCCGCCCGACCATCACTATACATTATTATAAGTGTGTATCTGCTATGAGAGTGCGGCTTATTACCAGAGTGCTGCGTAGAGAATCATTGTGATGACGCAGATGCCAATAGCTCCGTATGTGTAACCGCGAGTTGTCTCGAAGAGAGTGAGGTCGATAGGCAGTGCCTTGGGGTCTTTCTTTGTGTCCTTGGAGTTGGAGATGAGGAAGACTGCGCTTGAACCTACGAGCACTCCGAAGAAGTAGAAGGCCTGGAAGCCTATGTCATTGAGGTATGCGATAACGTTGTTGTCTGGGTTAGCGTCTTCTGGAAGCATTGTGCCGCCGATAGTGACAACGGCTGCTGCAAGGATGAAGAAGATGCCAAGGCCACCGAGGATGCGACCCCATTTCATCATGGCTGCACGGTCCTCAGCAGATGGAAGTTCACATTTCTCAGAGCTTCTGCTCAGAAGTGATACTGTCACGAAGAATGTGAAGACGATGATGAAGATGTAGCCTGCACGGAACTGGAAAGCAACATCGGGAAGCATAAGCTTGAAGATTACTCCGAGTGGAATAGTAATGATGGCTGTCCATACGGCTGCTGTGGAAGATGCTCGCTTCCAGAGGAGACCGAGACCGAATACGGTAATGATACCTGGGTAGATGAAGCCAGAATATTCCTGGATGTACTGGAAGGCCTGGTCAAGGCCGCCGAGGAGTGGCTTAACGGCAATAGCAGCAACGATGAGGGCAACTACGGCTGTGATGCGTCCTACATTGACGAGCTTCTTGTCTGAGGCTCCCTTGTTGAGGTACTTCTTATAGATGTCCATAGTGAAGAGGGTAGAAGTACTGTTGAACATGGAGGCGAGAGAAGAGATGATGGCTGCTGTGAGTGCTGCGAATGAGAGGCCCTTGATGCCTGTAGGAGTGAAGTTGCGGATGAGCCATGGGTATGCGTCATCGGCAATGTTGATAGAGCCCTGAAGGTGGTTGAACTGGTCTGCGTTCTGCTGCATGTAGAAGGCGCAGATGCCTGGGAGGACAACGATGAATGGGATAAGAATCTTGAGGAATCCTGCAAAGACGAGACCCTTCTTTGCTTCTTCGATGCTCTTGGCAGCAAGTCCCTTCTGGATGATGTACTGGTTGAAGCCCCAGTAGCCGAGGTTGGTCAACCACACACCGCCTACAATGGCAGCTATACCAGGCACGTTGGCGAATGCGCTCTCATTGTGGCTCTGCTGGATGACGAGGTGGAAGTGGGTGTCCTTCTCGTAGTCGCCAGTGGTGAGGAACTCGTATACCTTGCTGAAGCCATCGACGAAGCTGCCGCCTTCACCTGCTACAGAGCAGAGGGCGAAGTAAGCTGTGATAAGTCCACCGCCGACGAGGAATGTCACCTGCATAACGTCTGTCCATGCTACTGACGCAAGACCTCCGTAGATAGAGTAGATACCTGCTATAAGGAAGAGAGCGATGATGATGATCATGCGCATTGACACTTCCAGGCCTCCTATTGACACGGCCAGCCCTTGGAGTCCGAGTATCTGCTCGATGGCGAGAGCACCGAGCCATGCTACGGATGTGAGGTTGACGAAGACGTAGAGGAAGAGCCAGAGGATAGAGAAGGCAAGACCCACACCATCGTTGTAACGTTCGCGGAGGAACTGAGGGATGGTAAAGATTTTGCGTTCGATCATGACGGGAAGGAGGAACTTGCCGATGACGACGAGTGTTACTGCTGCCATCACCTCGTAGGCTGCGATGGCGATACCGTCAGCATATCCAGTACCGGACATGCCGATGAATTGTTCTGCCGAGATGTTGGCAGCGATGAGCGATGCGCCGACGGCCCACCATGTGAGGGTGTTGCCCGCAAGGAAGTAGTCGTTGGCACTCTTCTCCTTTCCGTCTTTGTCACGGCTGAGGAACATGCCGAGACTCACGAGGAGGATGATGTACACCACCAAGATGATGAAGTCGATGGTCTCGAAGCCACTCTGACTTATCGCTTGGGTGAAACTCATTTGTGAATCCATTGTTTAGTGTTTTTAATTAGTATAAATGATTAATTAGATTGTTGTTTTTCGTAAGTTGTAGGTCAGGGGAGGAGATTTATCCTGAATTTCGAATTGTCCTGAGTTTCCGGTCAGCCCGGATTATCTGGTTAATCTTGATTGTCAGTTTATTCTGAAGTCACCCTTACTTCATCACAGAGAACTTATATTTGCAGAAGCTGCGGTAGGGCATGTCTGGAGTGATGAAGGCATTGCTGTTTTCCCATCCTGGGAGATCGTATTTGTTTGGTGAGTCTGGATATTTCTGTGATTCGAGGCAGATGGCGCAATGCTTCTGATACAATATGCCGCCCTTGCCTGGACGTGTTCCGTCTTGGAAGTTGGCTGTGTAGCATTGTACGCCTGGCTCGTTAGTATACATGTCCATCTTGATGCCTGAGCGTGGGTCGGAGAGCGTGGCGCATACCTTTGTCTCGTCGCCTTTAGTGTTGAGACACCAGTTGTGGTCGTAACCACCTCCAGCAGCTTCGATTTCAGGATTGCCTGCGTTGAAGTCTGTGCCTATGGCCTTTGGTGTGCGGAAGTCGAAGGCTGTTCCTTCTACTGAGCGTATCTCGCCTGTAGGCATGTAGGTGGAGTCGGCTGGAGTATAGGAGTCTGCGTTGACCTGAAGGATTGATTCGTCGATAGTGTTGTTGAGGTCGCCAGAGAGGTTGAAGTATGTGTGGTTAGTCATGTTGAGGACAGTAGGCTTGTCTGTCACGGCCTCGTAAGTGATGCTTATTGCGTTGTCTTCATCGAGAGCGAAAGTGACGCTTGCTTCCACATTGCCTGGGAACTTGTTGTCGCCGTCAGGTGAAATACGCTTGATGGTGAGAGAGTTTTCAGAAGCACTTACTACATCGTACACCTGATACTGCCATCCTGTGAATCCACCGTGGAGAGAGTGAACTCCGTTGTTGTTCTTGTCGAGCACTACTGGAGCTTCCTCTCCTGGAATAGTGAATGTAGCGCCGTTGATGCGGTTGGCATAACGTCCTACAGAGCATCCGAAGTCTGTCTCGTAGTTCCATGGGAAGTAGTTCTCAACCTTGTCGAATCCGCAAGCCACGTCGACCAGCTCTCCGTTCTTGTTTGGAACCATGATGCTGACGATGCGTCCGCCGAAGTTTGTGATGCATACTTCCATTCCGTTTGAGTTTGTAAGAGTGTAGAGCTTGATTGGCTTAGCGTTGGCTGTGTCTGGCACGAATGCGCGTGTCTCATAGTCGTAGGCTACAGCCATGCATGTGTCGTAGTCGGCAGGATTAATGCCTGACTTTGTCAGGGTGACTGATTCTGGTTGCTTAGCAGAGTTGCAAGAACAGAGGAATGCAACTGCTGCTGCACCGCCGAAGAAAATAGATTTTAGATTTGTCATAATGGGGTTAGAAAATGAATAAGTTTATAAACTGATGTCAAAGTTAGGGATTTTTAGTGTTATTTTGTACACTTAAAACATGTTATACAACATAAAGTGTTCTTCACACACTCATTTGAGCCATTATCTTTTGTTTTTCCGTACCTGTATTTCTATAAAAACGCTATTTCAGCAACTCGACATTGCAATTTAGCTCAAATAATGTAGCTGTGCATGGTTATTGTCATCTTATTGCAGTAGGGAGGTCGAACAGAGGAAACAACAGGATAGAGAAACATTGTTTTGCACACCTACTTATTATCTAATAGAAACAAGAAAGGAGGTCGCTCAATGCGGCCTCCCGTGTGATATGTCTGTTCGATAATCATCCATGCTTTTACGCATCGCATCGAACGATGTCGACCGATAAGACTGTTTAGGTGGGTTCTATTAATTCCCACCGAAAAAAGATTTTGAATTTGTTAGTTTCGTTTTGTCATCTTTCCGTTTCTCTCTGGCGCATACTGTCAGTTTTCGCGGTCACGATGCCCGCATCGCTCCCTTAAAAACTGACACTCTGCTCTCAGAGATAAATCGGAAATCTGACAAAGCGAATTAATAGAACCCACCTTTAGCAAAGTTTGCGAGAGCCATCGCCGATGACAACATCGATGACGATAGGTTTCTTGCCATACTTTTCATTGAACTTTTCTACAGCAGTCTTTACGAAGTTGTCATAGAGTTCTTCGGCAACGAGGTTGATGGTGCATCCACCGAATCCACCGCCCATGATGCGTGAGCCAGTGACAGAGCACTCCTTGGCAATGTCGTTGAGGAAGTCGAGCTCTTCGCAAGAAACGTCATACTGCTTAGAGAGACCATAGTGAGTCTCATACATCTTCTGTCCTACAGTCTCGTAGTCGCCTCTCTCGAGTGCGTCGCAGACAGCAAGGACACGGTCCTTCTCACCGAGGACGAAAGTAGCGCGGAGTATGTCTTCTGCAGGTACCTTGCCTTCGATTTCCTTAAGCTCATCCCAAGTAGCTTCGCGGAGTGTAGTTATCTCCTTTTCAGGGTGGAGTTCCTTGATAGCCTTGACACAGTTCTCACAAGAGCGGCGGCGGTCGTTATAAGGTGAGCCCACGAGTTCGTGCTTAACGCAAGAGTTGATGAGAACGAGCTTGTAGCCCTTTGGATCCCATGGGAAGTACTGGAACTCGCCAGAGCGGCAGTCGAGACGCATGAGGTTACCCTTCTTGCCATGAACAGAGGCGAACTGGTCCATGATGCCGCAATTGACACCGATGTACTTGTGCTCTGTTGCTTGACCCACCTTAGCGAGAGTCATCTTGTCTATCTTGTTGTCACCGAAGAGGTCGTTGATGGCGAAAGCGTAGCAGCTCTCAAGAGCGGCAGAAGATGACATGCCAGCTCCGTTAGGCACATCGCCTGCAAAAGCAGTGTCGAAACCCTCTACAGGCACACCGAGTGCCATCATCTCACGTACCACACCGAAGATATAACGGAAGTGAGTAGCTTTTGGTCCTGCTTCATCATCGATGGAGAACTCTGCATAGTCCTTAAGGTCGATTGAGTAAGCCTTGATAGTGCGAGTGCCGTTAGGGCGCACTTCTGCTATCATGCCCTGCTGCACAGCTCCTGGGAACACGAAGCCACCGTTGTAGTCAGTGTGTTCTCCGATGAGGTTGATACGGCCTGGAGAAGCGTAAACTGATCCTGGCTCGCCGCCGAGGTGCTTAATGAAACGAGTTCTTACATCATCAATTGTTAGTCTCATAATTATACGGTTTTTAAAAGGTTAGAGTTATTTAATTAATTTGTTTGTTTCAAAAAGAAGAATGTCGGGTATATATGGTTGCTGCAAAGGTGTGGCTAATAATCGCCACACTATGCGGCAACCTTATCTATGTGTTTTTCTCCTGCCTTACTTCTTCAGGCCAATCTTTGAGCCGAAGTTGCAGAACCAGAAAACGTATGCGTAGTAAACGAACATGAGCATGATAGCCACGCCTACTCCAAGTTCAGGGTTGTCGACGATTGTACCCATGAGGAGTGGAAGAGTAGCGCCACCGAGCACACCCATGTTGATGATACCAGACGCGCTCTTAGTGTGAGGTCCGAGTTCCTGAAGGCCAAGGTTGAAGATGAGAGGCCACATCACAGAGTGGAAGAGACCTGCTGCCAACATGGCGTAAACAGCTGCCATGCCTGAGAGGAAGAATGAGAGTCCAACGCAAGCGGCACCGAGAGCAAGACATGCTGTAAGGAGAGCGCGAGCATTAAACTTAGCGAGAATAGCAGAGCCAATGAAACGTCCTACCATCATGCCGCCCCAGTAGAGCCAGAGGTAGTCGGTAGCAGAACCAGGGAGAGATGTGTCAGCTTTCCAGTAGGCTGGGAGCATTGAAGGAATACCGATTTCAAGTCCCATATACATGGCAATGCCGAGTGCTCCAAGCCATACGTGAGGATATTTGAAGACAGAGTCCTTGTATTTCTTTGAATCAACTTCTGCTGGTGAAGCTTCCTCTTCAGCCTTTTTGTCTTTGTCGGGATCTGGAAGTTTGATGAAGAAGAGAATGGCAGCGATGATGAGAGTGAAGATACCGAGTCCGAGGAATGGTCCAGGCACATTCTCTGGAAGCTTAGGCTTGTCAGCGATGATGACATAAGTAATGAAGAGAGGAGCAACTGTAGTTGCCACAGAGTTGAGTGCCTGAGAGAGTGTCATGCGGAAGGCACCGCTTTCAGGAGCACCGAGCACCATCACATAGGGGTTTGCAACGAGCTGGAGCATCACAACACCGAGAGCCACAAGGCTCATGCTGCAGAGGAATACAGTGTATACATTTGGTGAACCGAGAGCAGCCGTCACACCGAGGTAGTTGGCGATGAAGCCGCAAGCCACTACAGCAAGACCGAGAACGAGAGTTGACTTATAGCCAATCTTGTTCATCATCAATGCAAAGGGAATGGAGAGTGCGTAGGCACCGTAGAAGAACGTGTTGACCAGCTGTCCTTGAGCATCGTTGAGTTTGAATGCCTCCTTGCAGAACTCAATCATGGAGTTGTTCATTGTAGTGACAAATCCTATGAGGAAGCACACGATGAATACGATGATGAGTGGGAATAGGTAATTAGGGGTTTGTTTTTGTGACATGTTGTTTTAGTTAATTGTATTTATGTGAATGTGAGTTAGTTTGTCACCATATATTAATGTAAATCAACAATCCCTCGTCCGACCCGTGTGTGAGTCAGACGAGGGTGGTTGTGATATTGCATTATTTTGCTACGCCAAACTTGTACACAGTCTTCTGTGTATACTTTTCCCCTGGCTTGAGCACAGTTGTTGGGAAGTATGGGCGGTTTGGAGAGTCGGGGAAGTGCTCGCTCTCGAAGCAGATGGCAGAGCGACGTGGAGCAGTGCATCCAGCCTGTATTGGGTATCCTGAGCAGAAGTTGGCTGTGTAAACCTGCATGCCTGGCTCTGTAGTATATGTCTCAAGCACACGTCCCGACTTAGGATCAGTGATGCGGGCAGCGAGAGCCAGTTCTTCTGGTTCCCTCTTGTTGATGACGAAGCAGTGGTCATATCCTGAACCATTCTTTATCTGCTCGTTGTCAGCGTCGATTTCGAGTCCTATGGCCTTTGGCTTGCGGAAGTCAAATGGAGTGCCCTCAACCTTAAGTATTTCACCTGTAGGAATGCTTGTTTCGTCTATTGGGATGTAGAAGTCGCAGTTCATCTCCATAATCTGGTCGAGGATGTCTGGAGTAGGATTGCCTATGCCCTGGATGGCGAAGAAAGCGTGGTGGGTGAGGTTGATGATAGTCTTCTTATTAGTTGTGGCGAAGTAATCGAGGATGAGTTCGCAGTCGTCTGTCCATGTGAATTCTACAGAGATTTTCACCTCTCCTGAGAAGCCTTCATGTCCATAAGGCATCACTGTGTTGAGAGTAAGATTCTGAGGACCTGCCTGATAAGCGTCCCAAACCACAGAGTGAAGGCCTGTTGGACCTCCGTGAAGGTGGTTGACACCATTGTTGATGGCGAGCTGATATTCCTTGCCTCCGAGGACAAATTTGCCTTTGGCAATACGGTTGCCAAAGCGTCCGATAAGAGTAGAGAGGAATGGTTCGGGCGAGTTGATGACATCCTGGATGTTGTCGTGTCCGAAAACCACATTAGCTACCTTGCCGTCCTTGTCTGGCACCATGATAGCCACGATGGCTCCACCATAGTTTGTGATTGATACTTCATACCCGTCAGCATTGACGAGTGTGTAGAGGTCAGTCTTCTTTCCCTTGACCTCTGTCTGGAAGTCTTCTACTTTAAGACCACTCAGTTTTGGTTGTACTGTGCTCATAAAATATAATAAGTTAGTTTTATCTGGTTTTAGATTACTATGCAAATTAAAGAAAAATATTTCTCATGGACTTACATTCTTGTCGAAAATTTTTCATCCGAACGTGATAATTAGAGTTTTTTTACATATTTAGGTCTGTTTTGATACAAATATGTCAATAAGTCAGCCACAACAAAGCTACTTCCGCCCACATATACGAAGTCATCGCCATCAGCCTCATCGATGGCAGCATCGTATGCCTCAGCCACAGTCCCGTATGCCTTGCCCTTGAGTCCGTAGCCCTCAGCCAGCGACCTCATTTGTCCGCTTTCGAGAGCCCTTTTTACCGACGCTTGGCAGAAATAGTACGTTGCGTCCTTAGGCAGAAGGTTTAGCACGCCGCTCACGTCCTTGTCGTTGACCATCCCAAAGACCATTCGCTTGTGGCCTACGACAGCCTTCAGTTGCTGGCTTATCCATTCAAAGCCACCGACATTGTGCCCAGTGTCGCAAACAGTCTTGGGCTTCTCACATATTGTCTGCCATCGTCCCATAAGCCCTGTCAGTTGGCACACATGGGCAAATCCGTTGATTACGTCAGCCGCAGTGATGTTCAGTCCTTCTTGCTTCAATACGTTGACAGCACAGAGGATAGTGTTCGCATTCTTCACTTGACAAAAACCACCAAGTTCTCCATGCAGACTGCCATATCTCCTTGTAACATAGTCAATGCCGCCATCTTTGTTGAAGCTATGCTCCATAACTTCGGGACTGTCTTCTGCAAAGACGATAGCCGTGTCCAACTCTTTTGCCTTAGTTTCAAATACAGTCCGAGTCTCATCCACGGTCTCTCCGACAACGGCAGTCACACCCCTCTTAATGATGCCAGCCTTCTCGCCAGCAATCTTTGCGAGAGTATCGCCGAGAAAGGCCACGTGATCAAAACTGATGTTTGTGATGACAGACACCACAGGAGAGATGATGTTCGTGCAGTCCAGCCTGCCACCCAGTCCCACCTCAATGACGGCAATGTCCACCTTCATGTCAGCGAAATACTTAAACGCAAGTGCCGTCGTCAGTTCGAAGAAAGACGGATGCAGAGGCTCAAAGAACGAGCGCTCGTTCTCTACAAAGTCCACCACATACTGCTCATCCACCTTCTCTCCGTTCACCCTTATGCGTTCGCGGAAGTCCACAAGATGAGGAGAAGTGAAGAGTCCGACCCTGTAGCCAGCCGACTGAAGGATGGCAGCTAAGGTGTGTGAGCAAGATCCCTTGCCGTTAGTGCCTGCCACGTGAACAGTCCTGTAGAGCTTATGAGGGTGGTCAAAGTGGGCATCCAACTTATGCGTGTTGGACAAGCCCTCCTTGTAAGCGCCAGCCCCCACCTGCTGGAAGAGAGGCACTGAGGAATAAAGAAAATCTACTGTCTCTTGATAAGTCATAAGTATGTGAGCATGATATTTTGTTTCAATGGATAGTATTCGACATGGATGCCGAATGGAACTGTAGGTCATCTGAGCCAATAGTGCTGATGACAATGCAAAGTTACATTTTCTTTTCCCAAAACCAAAGAGATGCACGTGAAATATTTCAAAATAGCCGCCTTTTAACAACAATTTTAAAAATAAACACCCATATGCTTCATCCTATATCAACAAAAAGCATTACCTTTGCCATCGCAAACACTCTCTTTGCCCAACCCTCACACCTCTGTCGACATTTCCCAAACAAGCATCATCATCGTTATACCCCATAACCAATCTACCCTCCCGCTACAGTGAAAACATCAGTTCCCGCCATTGCCAATCATAGAAGGCAACACATTATAATATATGTAGCAGCCATCCTTACCGTGGTCAGCTTCATCCTCTCCTGCACTCGACAGCCCATTCCAGAAGCCGACCAAACGCGACTTGAGAGTTATTCACGCCTCAAGTACAAGTCACCTGCCAAAGTCATAAGAGACATCACCCATGACACCCTGGCTCTCCATAGCCGTCATGCCGACTATCATGACGAGATGCGACTCAATACTGCCGCAGCCTATGCCCTCACCCTGCGCTACGACTCAGCATCAGCCATCCTCACCTCCGTCATCGACCGTACCTCCAACGACCTCTTGCGAGCCGTCGGCGATGTCGACATGATGTCCCTCTGTCTTGTCACATCCCGAAACAAAGAGTTCTACGACTACCGACTTGACGCCCAGTACCGCCTCGACAACGTGGCCGACTACGACGACTGCATGGACGAGCACCTCCTCTGGCTCTATCGCACCACCCAGGCAAAATACCATTTCGCTTCCCTCAACTACTTCATACGCATGCGCCAAAAAGAAGAGGCGGAAGCCGAATTTGCCTGGATAGACTCAAAACTCGACACCTACAGCTCGGACACCACCCTCTATGCCAACTACCTGCTCCTTCATGCACTCGGAGGCATGAACGCAACAGCCAGTACAGATACGCGCACAGGAGCTCTCCGCCAACTGGTGCACCTCCTCTACCTGAGCCATCAGAACGGCTACGCCTACTACGACATCATAGCCTCCAATGCCCTCGCGCGCTATGTAGCAGCCGGAGGCGAGATAAAACCGTCCATCTTTGTCCTCGTCACCGAGCTCTTCGGACACAGCATAGCCCACGACCTTCCCACACGCCTTGCCGCCCATGCAGCCGCCACCGCCCACGAATACGGCAACGCCTATCTCGAAAGCAGCGCACTCTGCACACTCTCCGACATACGCCTATCCAGAGGCGACCATCAAGGAGCCTTGGACTATGCCCTGCAGGCCTTCAGCCTCCTTGACACCTACAACAAAACCATCAATACCGCCATAACCGACATACCCACAACCCTCCTTGCTGCCCCAACCGACAGCGACACCATGCCAGTGGAGATGGCACTCATCTCCCATCCACATTCCGTCACCGTACCTGAGTGGATGGCTATGGTACGCCAGCAACTCAGCATCGTTTACGGAGCCATGGGGCAAAAAGCCGCCTCCGACTTTAACCACAACATCTACTTCGACATCCTCGATGCCACACGCCAGGACCTCAGAGCGCAACAAGAAGAGGAGCGTCTTGTGGCAGAAGAAAACATGCTCAATGTCCTCCTCCTCCTCACCCTTGCGGCCATCCTCACAGCCGTGACTATACTCGTCATCTACAATGTGAAGAGTCGTCGAGCGCACGACACCAAAGTCAAGATGCTCAGTCGCGTCATAGACCTCTGCCAGAAGATGACAAGTGCAGCCCTCGAAGCCGACTTCTCTGAAGACAGCGCAGACCTCATCCGCCAGTCAGTAGACGATGAAGTGTACTCCATATTCCCACAGACACGGCAGACCGACTGGACAGAAGCCGACACAAGCCGCTTCAGGGGATTGGAGAGAGAGATGATCCTCATGCTTCAGGTATTCTACCGATGGATGCGCGAGCAAGGACAAACGGTCGCCAGATACAGAGACGAGTGCGAGCAACTGCAGGCAGAGACAGGCAACTTCGAGTACAAATACCACCAGTACAAGCGGAGCTACATCAAGCGCGCTACCTCCGTCTCCATCGCCACAGCCATCTCACCCTTCCTAAACCGCGCCATGCATGAGGCCAGCAAACTCGCCCAGGCTGAAGCTATGGACACAGCAGAGATACATACACGACTGGAGTATCTATCCGAACTCGTGGAGAAAATTGATACCTACAACGACATCCTTGGCCGATGGGTAAAGATAAGCCAAGGCATCGTCTCCCTCAATGTCGAAAACGTCCCCCTGCTCAGCATCTTCGACATACTCAAAGGCAATGCCCATGCCTTCGAGATGAAAAACATCACACTCGACATACAGCCCATCGACGCTACCGTCAGATGCGACAGGACTATGACACTCTTCATGCTCAACACCCTCCTCGACAATGCACGCAAATATACCCCATCGGGAGGCAAGGTCTCACTTTCTGCCCAGACAGAAGGCGAAGTGGTGCGTATAGCTGTAGCCGATACAGGCTACGGCCTCTCGCCTGCCGAGGTAGACACCATCAACAACCATAAAGTCTACGACGCTTCAAGCATAGGCAGCACCAATGCCATGGGCAACGACATCAAGCAAAACAAAGGTTTCGGCTTCGGCCTAATGAACTGCAAGCATATCATCACGACTCTGCAGAAGTCAGGCGAGTGGGCACGCTGCAGCCGCTTCTTTGTCCAAAGCGAGGTGGGGAAGGGCAGCACCTTCTTCATCGACCTGCCTCTTGCTCGCCGCCGCGTCCTCACACTTCTTGCAATACTTCTCACTATCTTTCCTGCATCAGCCCAAAACCAGATAAAGCAACAAGACACAGTCGCTGTAATCACTGCCACTGACGGTTTCGCCACTGCCGGTTCATCCCCTGCCAGAGCAGCAACCGTCAGCCACTCCACCGCCGACTCCCTCCTCAATGAGACACACACATATCTCGACAGCGTCTGCTATGCCAACATATCGGGCGACTACGTCCAGGCAGTCAGCTATGCCGAGCAGGCAGTCGAGACACTCAACCAGCTGTACCGCCTCTATTGCCCCCAAGGAGATGAGCTCATGAGCATCAGAGGTCCAAAGATGGCAGAGATAGGATGGTGGAACGAGGGACTGCCGCTCGACTACGACATCATCATCTCCCTACGCAACGAAGTGACCATAGCAGCCCTATCCATCCCCGACCGTCCCCTCTACCGCTTCAATAGCGAAGCCTTCTCGCGACTCTACACGCTCACGAGCACCGACTATACGCTCGAAGACAAATGCAAGTCCCTCCAGCAAGCCAACCGCTACAAGAAGACAATCCTCATCCTCCTTGCCACCTTCATGCTCCTCGGACTTGCCATCTTCTTCCTCCTCCACTACCGCCACTATCTCCTCACTCTCTTCAACCTCCGACAGCTCCTCCGACTCAACAGTCACGTCTTTGCCGAACCACGCTCCCGCATGCTATCCATCCTGCGCCAA
Organism: Bacteroidaceae bacterium; assembly: GCA_016302435.1. Lineage (GTDB taxonomy): Bacteria > Bacteroidota > Bacteroidia > Bacteroidales > Bacteroidaceae > Minthosoma. The sequence goes on along the minus strand of JAEDNQ010000015.1, from coordinate 1,495 downwards.
GACCTGTCCGACATAGTCAGCGTAGAGTACATTGTCTTCCAGAGTCTCGCCCACAGTGCAGACACCAGTGAAGCACAAGCCATAGAGTCAGACGGCAACATGGCAGAGAGCAGCTACATGGAAAGCCTCATGAAAGGAGCAGCCTCACAGGCCAAAATCGTAGAAGACACCTCGCGAACCTTCCGCGCCTATCCCCTCATCGTCCATGCTTCCGAAGGTGACAGCCTCATAGGAGTTGTTGGAGTCAAACTGGTCAATGGAAACACCACCCACGAGGAAGACCTCATCCTCAACTTCGTCATGCAGTTCCTTGCCTTCCACACTTACTTCTCTACTTTCAAGATTCAGGAGATGGAAGAGAAACTCGAATATCTGCGCGATGAACATGCCCGAACCGACATAGAGCAGCGCAGAGTCTATGAGCACAGCCAGATAGTCGACAACACCCTCTCAGTCCTCAAACACGAGACGCTCTACTATCCCAATCTCCTCCGCCAACTCATCGACAAGTCGCGCTCCTCAGTAGACAGCGACAGTCTCCGCGCCTCTCTTCGCGACATCCACGAGACCCTCTCATACTACGACCAAGTCTTCAGCACACTTCATGCCTGCGCCTCACGACAGATAGACAAGAGCCTCTTCCGGCGCACGCGCATGAACAGCAAGGACATGGCGGCTCTCATACAACGTGTATACGCCTCCGCCTTTAAGTGCCCATTGCACGAAGATAGCGTCCGAAGTCTCCTCACCGCCGATATATCCTTCACCTGCGATGTCGACTATCTTCAGTTGCTCCTCGAGACCATCCTGCCTTGGCTTGCTTCCCTGTCACCCACAGGCGATGTCGAAGTGTCAGCCGTAGCACAGGACGACTTCGTTGCATTTTCTTTCTTTGTAGCAGGTCATCAGTACACTTCCGACCAACTCCGCACAGCCTTTTATGTCGACGGTCTCCAGTACGACATGCGTACATGTCAGTTCAGCGGTGCCGCCCTCTTCACATGTCGAGAGATAGTGCGCATCCATGACGAGCACTGCAGCCAAAGAGGATGTAGAGTATATATTGAAAACGTCGCCTCCACAGCCGACATCCAATCCCACGACCAGCATACCTCTCTTTCCGAGGCAGAGCATAACGACACACCACAGCCGCATGCCGGTTCGCGTTTCGTCTTCTCTCTGCCTTTGACTAAAGCCCGTCAGTGAACAGCCCATGTGCATCCTTGTTGGATATGATGGTATAGACCTCTCCTGTGCTGGTAAAAGACATTCTGCCAGGAGTCTATATTGTTCCATCTGAGTTCTGTCGTTTATCTTGTATAACGTACAAAAAACTGTCTTATTGTGTTAGATTATCCACACGTTTTTACTGGTGACCCATTATTTTCGGCTGATTTTCAAAGTAGTGCACAATAACGCACAACAGCGCACGATAGCGCGCAATAGCGCACAGTACCGTGAAGGTAACTCCACACAGCACCTCATCATCGGCACT
>JAEDNQ010000179.1 GCA_016302435.1 Bacteroidaceae bacterium | reverse complement strand
TTGATATAGAATAGCAAAACGGGAAGCAAGCCCAAGCTTGCTTCCCGTTTTTATATTGGGTAAGGTGAGGCGGGGTTGAGAACCCCGAGAGAGCAGACGGAGCAGCGGGGGAGGGAGCAGGTGAGGCGGGGTTGAGAACCCCGAGAGATCGGACGGAGCAGCGGGGGAGGAAGCAGGTGAGGGGCATTATGTTCGGCTGCCTCTTTCTATGGACTGTAGGATGGAGGAGGCTTCGCTGATGGAGGTAACGTCTTTGACCAGTAGCGACTTGCGATCGGCATCGCGGAGGGTGCACCGTCTGCCGTTGTGGCTGATGTAATCGATGACTTTGCCGAAGGCGAGGCTGTCGAAGTATTGGGGGTCAATGGTGAAGTAGAGAATCATGCGCTTTTGCTTGAGGACGACTTTTTCTATGCCTAAACGGCAGGCACTCCATTTGAGAGGCATGACGGAGATGAGTGATTCGCCAACGTCGGGGATGGGTCCGAAGCGGTCGATGAGTCGGCTGCGGTAGTCGTCGAGTTGTTGCGGGGCGGTGAGAGTGTCGAGTTCGCGGTATAGTGACATGCGTTCGCCGCTGCTTGGCACGTATTCTTCGGGGAAGAAGGCTGGGATGTCGCTTTCAACGTTGCTCTCGTTGACGAATTTTTCGCCGCTGATGAGTCCGTTGTGATCTTTGTTCTCTTCGGCGAAGAGTTGGGAGAATTCGGCGTCTTTGAGTTCTGCTACAGCTTCGTTGAGTATCTTCTGGTAGGTTTCGTATCCGAGGTCGGTGATGAATCCGCTTTGTTCGGCTCCGAGCATGTTGCCTGCTCCTCTGATGTCGAGGTCTTGCATGGCTATGTGGATTCCGCTGCCTAGGTTGCTGAACTGTTCAACGGCTTGCAGGCGTCGGCGTGTGGTGTCGTTGAGAGCTGCGAGTGGCGGTGCTATGAGGTAGCAGAATGCTTTTTTGTTTCCTCGTCCGACGCGTCCTCTCATCTGGTGAATGTCGGAAAGTCCGTAGTGCTGTGCGCTGTTTATGATGATGGTGTTGGCGTTTGGTACGTCGATGCCGTTTTCGACTATGGTGGTGGAGATCATTACGTCGTAGTCGTAGTTCATGAAGTCGAGGATGATTTTTTCCAGTTCCTGCGGGTTCATCTGTCCGTGCCCGATGCAGATGCGTGCGTCAGGAATCTGGCGGTGAATCATGTCGGCGAGTTCTTGGAGGTTGCTTATCTTGTTGTTGACGATGAAGACTTGTCCGTTGCGGCTCATCTCGAAGTTGATGGCTTCGGCGAAGAGTTCGGGGGAGAATGTGTGTATCTCAGTCTGTATGGGGTATCGGTTGGGCGGTGGTGTCTGTATGATGGACAGGTCGCGTGCGCCGAGGAGTGAGAACTGTAGTGTGCGTGGTATGGGTGTGGCGGTCATGGTGAGTGTGTCGACGTTGACCTTCATGGCTCTTAGTTTTTCTTTGATGGCCACGCCAAACTTTTGTTCTTCGTCGATGATGAGCAGTCCGAGGTCGTGGAACTGCACTTGTTTGCCTATGAGCTTGTGTGTTCCTATGATGATGTTTACTTTTCCTTCTTTGAGGTCATCGAGGACTTGTTTGAGAGCTTTGGGGGTTCTGGCTCGGGTGAGGTATTCGACTCTGACGGGGAAGTTTTTCAGTCTTGAGCTGAAGTTCTGGTAGTGTTGGTAGGCCAAGACGGTTGTGGGTACCAGCACAGCAACCTGTTTGTTGTCGCATGCTGCTTTGAAGGCGGCTCGAATGGCTACTTCTGTCTTGCCGAATCCCACGTCTCCGCATACGAGTCGGTCCATTGGCCGTGGGCGTTCCATGTCGGCCTTGACATCTTGTGTGGCTTTGAGTTGGTCGGGGGTATCTTCGTAGGCGAAGCTTGCTTCGAGTTCGTGTTGCATGAATCCGTCTCGGCTGTAGGCGTATCCTTGTTCTTTCTTTCGTTTGGCGTAAAGGAGGATGAGGTCACGTGCGATGTCTTTGACTTTGTTTTTGACTTTTTCCTTCATGCGTTCCCATGCTCCTCCGCCTATCTTGTTGAGTGTGGGTGCTTCGCCTTCTTTGCCCTTGTATTTTGACACTTTGTGGAGGGCGTGTATGGAGACATAGACTGTGTCGTCATTGCGGTAGATGATTTTTATCATCTCTTGCATGATGTCTCCTTGTGGCACTCTGACGAGTCCGCCGAAGCGTCCGATGCCATGGTCGATGTGGACAACGTAGTCGCCGATTTCGAACTGTTGAAGTTCTTTGAGTGTCAGTGCTACTTTGCCATTGCGTGCTTTGTCGTTTTTGAGGTTGTACTTGTGGAAGCGGTCGAAGATCTGGTGGTCGGTGAAAAAGGCTCGTTTAGTGTCGTGGTCGATGAATCCTTCGTGGATGGAGTAGTTTACGGGGTTGAAAAGGATGTGGTCGACCTCTGTGTGAGCCATTTCCTCAAAGATGTTTTCCAGTCTCTTTATTTGTTTTTCGCTGTCTGCAAAGATACAGATGTTGTAGCCTGTGTCGATGAGCTTGTGGCACGTGTCGGCTACGAGACTGAAGTTTTTGTGGAAGAGTGGTTGGACTTCGGTGTGGAAGTGGACGGTGGAGGTGTCGTCTGTTGGGGAGGCTTTTATCTCCAGATGGCGGAATGAGGATATTTGACGGGCGAAGTCAGCTGAGTCGATGATGAAGTTGGTAAATAGAGTGTCATCGTTGGCGTTGGCCTCTTGTCTGGCTTGGAGTGAGAAGCCTTCGTCGTGGATGACTGTTATTCGGTCGCAGACGTAAGTCATGCTTTTGGTCACGGTGAGAGTTTCCTTGGGTAGGAACTCGAGGAAGGAAATGTATTCTGCACCGTTGTCTTTCATCTCGGAGACGACTGTCATCTGCTCGACTTTCTTCTCTGATAGCTGGCTTTGTATGTCAAAGGTGCGTATGCTGTCTACTTCATCGCCGAAGAAATCAATGCGGTATGGTTGGTCGGCTGAGAAGGAGTAGATGTCGAGTATGCTTCCACGTAGGGCGAACTGTCCTGGCTCGTAGACGTAGTCAGTTTTGCAGAAACCGAGTGAGATGATGTCCTTCTCGAGTTGCATGACATCGTAGGTGCCGCCCACATGTATGTCGATGGTGCTGCCTTCGAGCTGTTTTTCTGACATTACTCTTTCTGCCAGGGCATCGGGATAGGTCACGATGCAGAGAGGGCAGCCCTGAGTGTTCAGTGCGTGCACGCGAGTCAGCACTTCTGTGCGCAGAATGGTGTTGGCGGCGTCTTTCTGGTTGTATTTGATGGCTCGTCGGTAGGAGGAGGGAAAGAAGAGGGTGTTCTGTTCTCCTTGGGTCTGGGACAGGTCGTGGTAGGCGTAGCCAGCCTCGTCGGCATCGTTCATGATGATTAGCACGACTTTGTCCTTGATGTGTTTTGGTGACAGTGCGGCCAAAAGCATCATAGCCGACGAGCCACATAGTCCGTCGGCTTTGATGTTCCTATTCTTGTTGTCCTTAAGTTGTTTGGCTAAATCCTTGGCACTGTCGGTCTTTGCCAGTATGGATAAGATCTTATTTGTTTCCAAAGTGTTTCTTCTGATTAATAAGATGCAGCCACGGAAGAGGGCTGGTAGGTTCGAGCGAACATCTGCAGAAATAGGATTGTCTCATTGGAGGGACGGATTAGCTTTGTCTTCAGATAGTTCATTTTTGTTGACTTGTCGTTAGTAGGGGTAGAGTTGTTCATAGGCAAGAGAGTGTGTGTATTGTGAAATAAATTGATAAATTGACTTATGGTAGGCTCTATTCACATTAGAGGTAGGTTCTATTAATTACAATTCTCTATGGAATTACCTTTGCGGTCTTTTACTCTCTCTTCGGCATCTTTCCTTGTAAGTGTTTGCACCATAGCTCGCTATGCTGCTTCACCCTTACAAGGAAATCTGCTCGAAGATAGAGCAAAATCCCATCAAAGCTAATTTATAGAACCTACCTATA
>JAEDNQ010000178.1 GCA_016302435.1 Bacteroidaceae bacterium | reverse complement strand
CCTGCTTTATGACACCGCAGGCAATGATGTTCTTTTCTAAGAAATTCATATACGAATGTTATTTTTTGTTGTTTCTGTACCGTTTAAATTAGGTGCAAAGTTACAAAATATCCTTGCTCTATGCAAATTATTTCGCAATTATTTTCAGCTGATTTTCAAAGTGGTGTCTGTAACCGTCCGCAACCGTCCGATATTGCAACTTCAGCCGAATGCACTGCCCAATGCTCTGTCTGAGCAGTTTGTGCAACTGCGCAGAGCAATGTTTATGTACGGATGTTGGTAGTGTGTGCATAAATCCACACCTTGAAGGGGCAAAAGTACACAAGCCCAGGGCAGAGCGGAGCAGCATTCTGGGTTTGTCAACGCGATGCGTTTCCCACACCCTACCTTTCAGGGCGAACAGATTCTTCCGACGACAACTAATTGCATAAAATGCTACAAGAAAACCATGTCTGAAGCCAACATAATTTGAATTGCTGTCCGCAGGCGGACGAGGTGGTTTCATCACACGGATTGCCACGGACGGTTGCGGATGGATGTACGCAGGCGTACGAGGTGGTTTCATCACATGGATTGCCACGCACGGTTGCGGATGGATGTACGCAAGGGGAGCGTGAGATAAGAAAATACGCCGAAGGAGGAAAAAAACAAGGTGCTGTATGCCTGTTGATACGGAAAAAATATGTATCTTTGCACATGTTTCGCCAGCTTGGCTGGCAGGACTCCACAGATTATTCAAACTAACAAAGACTAACAGCATCCATACACATTAATTTAATAATAGCATATATACTAATATCATTCATTCACTATGATACCATTCGACCTGCCTACCATAATACAGCGCATAAAGACTCAGTTTAACATCATGCCCTACAAGGACGATGAAGCAGATGTAGTCCGACAGATAAGCGAGGGAGTGAGCTTCAAGGGCTCAAACCTGTGGGTGCTCATCTTCGCCATCTTCATAGCCTCTTTGGGACTCAACGTCAACTCCACCGCCGTCATCATCGGAGCTATGCTCATATCTCCGCTCATGGGTCCAATACTCGGTATGGGACTCTCCATCGGCATATATGACCTTGACCTCCTTCGCCGCTCCGCCAAGAACTTTGGCGTGGCAACACTCATCAGTGTGCTCACCGCCATGGTGTACTTCCTCATCACACCTCTCGGCGAAGCCCAGTCAGAGCTGCTCGCGCGCACCTCGCCCACCATCTACGATGTCCTCATAGCCTTCTTCGGCGGTGCGGCAGGCATCTTGGCACAGTGCACCAAGGGAAAGGGTGGCAATGTCATACCCGGTGTGGCCATAGCCACAGCCCTCATGCCGCCACTGTGCACAGCAGGTTTCGGGCTTGCCACGGGACACTTCCTTTACTTCCTCGGAGCCTTCTACCTCTTCTTCATCAATACCGTCTTCATAGCCCTCGCCACCTATCTGGGCGTGCGCTTCATGGGATTTGCCAAGAAGTCGGCCATCTCGACGGAACAGAAGAAAAAGGCGCAGAAGATCATTACGGGCCTCGTTGTCGTGACGATGATACCTGCCGTCTTCATGACTGTAGGCATAGTGAAGAGGAGCATCTTCGAACATAACCTGCGCAACTTCATGAAGCATGAACTCACCCTGCCTGGAACACACATCATCTCCAATGAGGTGGACAAAGACGCCAAGACACTCAAGGTGGTGGCTGTGGGCAAGGAGATAAGCATGGCCACTCAGAAGGAGGCTGAGGACCGAATGGAATTCTACCACCTCGGCGGATACAAACTCACTGTCATCCAGGGTGAACAGTCGGACAGCATCTTGCTGCTCAACAACAAACTCTCCAATGTCAACACCAACCGCGAGGAAGACCGACGTCAGATAGCCGAACTGACAGCCAAGATTGGAGCCGTCACTGCGCAGCTGCACTCATACACGCAGTATGAGAACTCCTCTGTAGAGATTAAAGACGAACTGAAGGCTCTCTATCCGCAGGTGCAGGCCATAAGCCTGTCTAAGGTAGCAGAGGCCAAGCGTGACACTTCTGCCACAGCTCACTTTGTCGCTGCCGTGCTCACCGTCGGGTCCAAGAGCATCACCAAGGATGACAAGGATAAACTGCAGCATTGGCTCAAGGCCAGGGTGAAAGCCGACAGCCTTGTGGTGTATATTAATGAGAAATAATAATCAGAATAATATTCAAATAACATGAAATACCTCTTCACCCTCCTTCTCACTGCATGCGTGGCAATAGCCAGCATGGCAGTGCCTGCAAGACCCGTGCCTGTCAGCGTGAAACAGCCCGATGGCAAGACGCTCACCTTCATCCTGAGGGGAGACGAGCACCACCGCTTCAAGTTCACGACCGATGGCATGCCCATCATGCAGGGGGCTGACAATGCCTATTATTATGCTGTCATTGAGGACGACTCCCTAATCTGCAGTTCTGTGCTCGCCCACAACGCTGAAGACCGCACGGCGGAGGAAGCTGCATTCGTGCTGGAGAAGCAGGCCGATGCAGTCGAGCAGCTCAACACCGAACGCAGAACTGCCGTCAGCAGAGCGCAGTCGGCAAGGCTGAGGACGAGAGGGGCTGATGCCGATGACACCTACAGGGGCACTCCCGTCAAGGGCAAGTACAAGATGCTCATCATACTGGCCGAATATGCCGATGTCAAGATGAGTGTGCCCGATGTGCGCCAGGCCTTTGCCGACTGCTACAATAAGGAGGGCTACTGCCAGAATGGTCACATTGGCTCTGTCAGAGACTATTTCCGCGACCAGAGCTACGGTGTCTTCGAACTTGAGCTCGATGTCGTGGGTCCGGTGTCGCTCAGCAAGGTCATGTCATACTATGGCAAGAACAAGAACAATAATGATGCCCATCCGGCAGAGATGGTTGCTGAGGCATGTCGTTTGGCGGAAGACCTCACCGACTTCTCGCAGTATGACTGGGACGGCGACGGATATGTAGATCAGGTATATGTCATCTATGCTGGCTACAACGAGGCTGAGTATGGTGGTGACAACACGATATGGCCACATGCCTACGACCTCTATTCGGCACAGAAGTCCAACGGTGACGGTCCCGGCATATTGACCATTGACGGAGTGAAAGTCAACCAGTATGCCTGTTCGAGCGAGCTGTCAAGCAATGAGGGTACGAATATGTCGTCCATCGGCACATTCTGCCACGAGTTTGGCCATTGCCTTGGACTTAAAGACGTGTATGATGTCAATTATGGAGGTGGTTTCGGCATGAACAGCTGGGACGTGATGGATACCGGCAACTACAATGGCCCTACGGGATATGGTGAGGTGCCGTGTGGCTATACGGCCTTCGAACGCTGGTATCTCGGTTGGCTCGACTACAAGGTGCTGTCCTCTGCAGAGAGTGTCAGAGGTATGCCGTCGCTCGATGATGAGCCTGTGGCGTATGCCATAGTTAATGATGGTAACTCAAGCGAATATTTCACTCTCGAAAACCGTCAGAACAGGGGTTGGTACTCCTATGTCAAAAAATACACAACGCCTCACGGCATGCTCATCTCTCATATAGATTTCAGCAAGTCGGCCTGGGACAATAACACAATGAACACTAACGTGTCCCACCAGCGCATCGCGCTTGTGCCTGCCGACAACAGTTTTGGCAAGAAGTCGGACTCTTCAGGCAACTATTATAACGCTCTGACGGAGAACGACTTATTGGGTGACCCATTCCCTGGATCTTACGGTGTGACAGAGTTTACCGACACAAGCCACTCATCGTCTGGCGGCAAATGGTATAACCTAAATGAGAACTTCTCACTCAAGCCTGGCAAGCCCATCACCAACATAACCGAGAAAGACGGACTCATATCCTTCGACTTCATGGGCGGATCCCCAGATGACATAGCCATGCCAGGGCCTTCCGACGCAGCATCATATATTATATATAATGTGTCGGGCAAACAGGTGCCAAGCATGGATGCCCCCGGTGTGTATGTCATCAAACGTGGAGACACGGTGAGGAAAGTGGTGAAGTA
>JAEDNQ010000177.1 GCA_016302435.1 Bacteroidaceae bacterium | reverse complement strand
GTGTCGCTTCGCTTGCCCTGGGCTAAGCGCTCGTTGGGCTTTCAGCCCGTTGCACCTGATGACCCCGGGGTACCTGATTTTGCACATCAAACTGGACACCCTAGTGTTTTATCCAGTTGTTGATGATTGTTTTGCCCACGGGAGTGAGTACACTCTCGGGGTGGTATTGTATGCCTCGGATGTCGTAGTCCTTATGGCGGAGCGACATGATGTAGCCTTCGTCCGACAGGCTGGTGGGAATGATGCATGCGGGCAGCCCCTCGGTGTTGACAATCCATGAGTGGTAGCGGCCCACTTCGAATGTGTCGGGGAGAGAGTCGAAGATGTAATCACGTTCGGTCAGGTGTACAGGTGTTGCCACGCCGTGGTATACAGTGCCGATGTTGCAGAGTGTGCCGCCGAAGCTTTCGCCTATGGCCTGATGGCCGAGACACACTCCGAGTATGGGCTTTTTCCCTGCATAGGCCTTGATGACATCGAGCAGTAGGCCCGCCTCACTGGGTATGCCAGGGCCCGGAGAGAGGATAATCTTGTCATACTCCTCCAGCTGGCTCATCTCAAACTTGTCGTTGCGAAGGACTGTGACCTCAGCTCCCAGTTCCTTCACGAGGTGGCTCAGATTGTATGTGAAAGAGTCGTAGTTGTCTATGATAATGATTTTCATGTTTTTCTTTTTGATGGGGTGTTCAACGAATGTATGCGTGTCAATGGTGCATGAAGCTGACTCTGAGCGTTCGAGTGATATTGTCTTTCGTCAGCTTACAGATTCTCTGCCATGGCAATGGCCTTGCGCAGCGCACCGAGCTTGTTGTTTACTTCCTGCAGCTCATACTCCACATCGCTCTTTGCCACTATGCCACCTCCTGCCTGGAACCACAGTTCGTTGTTGCGGCTGACGAAGGTGCGGATGGTGATGGCTTGGTTGAGGCTGCCGTCAAAGCCTATGCTGCCTACACATCCTCCGTATGCTCCGCGGTTATGAGGCTCGTAGGCAGAGATGAGCTGCATGGCTCTGACCTTTGGCGCGCCTGAGAGTGTGCCGGCTGGGAATGTGTCGATGAAGGCACGGATGGGGTTGGCATCCTTGTCAAGTGTGCCGCTGACACGTGAGACGAGGTGGATGACATGGCTGTAGAACTGCATGTCCTTGTAGAAGTCCACGTGCACATCGTGGCAGTTGCGTGAGAGGTCGTTGCGCGCGAGATCGACGAGCATCACGTGCTCAGCGTTCTCCTTCGGGTCATTTTTGAGGTATATGGCATTTTGCCTGTCCTGCTCCGCATTGCCCGTTCGCTTGGTTGTGCCCGCTATGGGGTCGATGTATGCCTTGCCGCCCTCAATGCGGCAGTGAGTCTCGGGGCTGGAGCCGAAGATGCGGAAACCGCCGAAGTCGAGATAGAAGAGGTAGGGCGAGGGGTTGATGCTGCGCAGAGCCCTATAGAGCTTGAAGTCGTCGCCCTCATACCTCTGCTTGAAGCGTCGTGAGAGCACTATCTGGAACACATCGCCACGCAGGCAGTGCTGTATGCCCCGGCGAATGTTGGCTCGGTGCTCATCGTCAGTGAGCGTAGACCAGTACTCGCCCACGGGGTGGAAGTCATACTGCTGGTATGGGCGGCTGTTGACATCTCTCTCCAGCACGTCGAGGTCGTCCTTCTCGCCATCGGCAAGGAGCTCTATGAGTGTGAGCGTATTGTTGAAGTGGTCAAAGACGATATAGTCCTTATAGAGGATATACTGCAGGTCGGGCGCGTCGTTCTGCTGCTGCGTCTCGTCCTTCACGTCGATGTTTTCGAAGTAGCGGACAGCGTTGAAGGTAGTGTAGCCAAAGAGACCGCATCTGTCTTTGTCGTCACCCTCTATGTCGAAGTGTGCAAGGAAGTCGGTGATGAGCTGAGCTGTGTCATATTCTTCGCTGATGGGTCGGCGGGTCTGGCTGCCATCGGGGAAGGTAGACACACCGATGCCATGCTCTACTGCCACGCTCGCTATGGGGTGCACACAGATGAAGGAGTTGCTGTTCTTATTGTCGTGGTAGTCAGAGCACTCCATCAGTGCGCTCTGCGGATAAGCGTCTCTGACTCTCATGTATACGCTGACAGGCGTGTTGAGGTCGCCGAGGATGCTCTTAGATGCTGTATGGTATCTGTACATGGTGTGATGTCTGTTTAGGTAGGTTTGAGGATGAATAGTGGAGGGTGAAAGAATGGTGGTAAGCCTTATGCCTCCACCACGTCCTTGTGGCTAAGGTATGTGTCCAGGTCTTTGTCGCCTCTTCCGCTGACGGTGAGCACCACCACAGAGTCCTTCGTGAACTGGTTCTTTACCTTTGGCAGAAGGGCGAGAGCATGCGCACTCTCGAGAGCAGGGATGATGCCCTCCATGCGTGTGAGTTCGAAAGCGGCTCTCAGAGCCTCGTCGTCGTCAGCGGCGAGCACCTGAGCTCGTCCCTTGTCGTAGAGGTTGCAGTGTATAGGTCCTGTGCCAGGGTAGTCGAGGCCGGCGGAGATGGAGTATGGCTCGATGATCTGTCCGTCCTCTGTCTGCATGAGCTTGATGCGGCTGCCGTGGAGAATGCCCACTGAGCCCACTTGGAGGCTTGCCGCCGTCTCAGGCGTGTCCTTGCCGTGACCTCCGGCTTCTCCGAGGATGATGTTGACACGTTCGTCGTCAATGTAGTGGTAGATGGTGCCAGCAGCGTTGCTTCCGCCTCCCACACAAGCCATGAGGAAGTCAGGATAGTCGCGTCCTACCTTTTCCTCCAACTGCCACTTTATCTCTTCCGATATGACCGACTGCAGTCGAGCCACCATGTCGGGGTAGGGGTGAGGGCCCACGGTAGAGCCTATGATGTAGAATGTGTCCTCTGGGTGGCAGCACCAGTCGCGTATAGCCTCATTGGTAGCGTCCTTGAGTGTCTTGTTGCCACTGTGCACAGGCACCACTGTCGCTCCGAGCATCTTCATTCTCTCCACGTTAACATGCTGCCTCTCCACGTCGAGAGCACCCTGGTAGACCGTGCATGGCATGTTCATCAGAGCGCAGGCAGTAGCCGTAGCCACACCGTGCTGTCCAGCTCCAGTCTCAGCTATGATGCGAGTCTTGCCCATCTTCTTGGCGAGGAGAATCTGTCCGAGCGCATTATTTATCTTGTGAGCTCCCGTGTGGTTGAGGTCTTCTCGCTTGAGGTAGAGTTGGCAACCATATTTCTCGCTCATGCGCTTAGCGTAGTAGAGAGGAGAGGGTCGTCCCACATAGTCCTTCAGAAGGTCATAGTACTCTTTCTTAAACTCCGCGCTCTCCAGTATGGGGAGATAAGCCAGTTTCAGTTCCTCTACCGTCTTGTAGAGTATCTCTGGGATGTAGGCTCCGCCGAATTGTCCGTAGAAGCCGTTTTCGTCGATTTGGTATGTCATGCTTTATATTATATATAATGTGTTGTTTGTTATCAAATGTTTGTCTGCAAACGCAAGTTGTCAAAACTTCTACCTTCAGCTGTTTTTCTTTCTCAGGTCATGTAGGGATGAAAAAAGAAAAAGGGCTTATCGCAGTACGATAAGCCCCTTGTGTGCTGTATGTGTGTATGTTCACATTTGGCTACAACGACTCGACCTGCGATGTTTTCCATCTCAAGTTCTGCCAACGCCAATATGTGCTGCTATACTGTTTCATGTTGTTTGTTGATGTTTGTTTGGACTCTTCTTGATGACGTTTGTTCTGATGTGTCTTGATGACTGTTGATTGGGCGTATCAGAGTGGATGTCCGTTGTTTGTTGCGTATGTTTTACTTTATAAGTGTTAGATGCTGTGGCTCGTGGTAGCTTTCTTTACCTTAGCGAGTGCAAAGTAACAGATAGTTTTCGAATTGACCAAACAAAATGATGACTTTTTTCAATATTAGCATGAAAAAAGTCATCATAAAGCAGTTTTCTATTGATTTTTGCGGTCTAAAAGGTCAAATCGCTATAGGGGTGTTCTATAAATTAGCTTGAGGCGATTTTGAGGCTATCATGCAGCAGAA
>JAEDNQ010000176.1 GCA_016302435.1 Bacteroidaceae bacterium | reverse complement strand
CACATTTTCATGAGGGAGATTTGTGTGATATGGCACATTTTCATGAGGGAGATTTATATTATTGGTGTCCGATAATCTTTCCATCGTAAGATGAACATTGCGAACGTTCCGGAATGCACTCAGAGCAACTCTATCATGCCTCATTTCTCCATTTGGCAGGGGAGCATCCTTCCTTTGCTGAGAACGTTCTGGTGAAGTGGCTCAAGGAGAGGAAGCCTGAGGCTTCGCTTATTTCCTGCATTTTCATCTGTGGCTGCTGCTTCATGAGCCGCTTGGCGTACTCGATGCGAAGGTCGGAGATCCATTCGCGGAATGTGACACCGAAGATGTGGTTGATGTATTCGGACAGGTAGGTGCGGTTGGTGCATAGCTGAGCGGACAGGTCGTTGAGCGAGATGCCTGGCTTGATGTAGCCTTCGCTTGCCACCCAGGCGTTGATGCGGCTTTCGATGTCGGCAAAGTAGGCTGGCGATGCGTCGTTGGGGGATTCCTTTTCAGCTTTTCCTGTTTCGATGGGCGGCATGTCTGCCTCTTCCATAAGGGCGCTCTCCACCTTCTCGTAGAAGAGGATGTAGTTCTGGTAGCAGCAGTACAAGTATATATAGAAGGGGATGGAGGACAGAATCCACAGGAAGATATAGCGGTCGGGCAGGAAGGTGAGCAGGCCGCAGCTCACACCGAAGCCTATGGCCCAGTAGGTGAAGATGGACAGCCAGCGGATGTATGAGCCGATGTCGTCGGAGTGGGTGTTGTCAAACATCTTGATGGCTCGATAATAGGTGCGCAGCAGACGGATGGCAAGAAACATGCCGTAGCTGACGACAAAGGCTGCAAGGGCTGCCAGACACCAGTTCTGGGCTGGACTCTCGGAAAGGAAGAGCTGCACGCAGCAGGTGAGGGCAGTGAAGACGAGCCACAGGGACATGTGGAAGGTGAAGCGTCGGCGGGTGATGTAGTTCTTGTCGAGCAGTGTCATCATGGCTGAGCTGAATAGCCAGTAGCAGAGGAAATAGGTGGAGAGGTTCATCATGATGGTTGCCTCCACGTCTTTGGACCGCACGTTTAGGAAATAATGGACGAGGTAGTTGGCTGAGAGCACGAGCAGGGCTGTGCCCATGAGTCGGCTGGACAGCTTATAGCTGCCGAACAACTTCTTGTCTGGCACGGGGGCGAGGATGAGGTGGAAGCCGAAGAACAGCATGAGTGGCAGGGATATGAGGAGAGAGTGACTGTAGAGGGAGTGATCCATAGGAGGTATGAGGTATGAGTTGTGAGGTAAAGGGTTTTACATGGAAGCTAAGCCTTTGAAGAGGAGGTAAGGGTCGAAGGTGACGCGGCTTCGGATGTCGTCGGGCATCTCTATGCGGTTGCCTCCTGTGAGGAACACGTGGAGGTCGGGGTGGGTGGGCAGCAGATGGCGGATGTAGCCTTCGATTTCGAATCTCGTCCCTTGGATGGCGGCTGAGAGCATGCACGAGGGTGTGTCGTGGCCCATGAGGTGAGAGAAAGATTGAATCTGTGCAGCGGCATCTATGAGCGGCAGTTGGGCTGTGTGCTCGTGCATGGCATTGAGGCGGAGCTGCACTCCTGGCGATATGACTCCTCCGAGGAGTTGTCCCTGTGGGGATATGAGGTCGTAGGTGATGCATGTGCCTGCATCTATGACGAGGAGGGTGTGGTCGCGGTCTTGTGCCATGGCTCCCATGTCGGCGGCGTATCGGTCCACTCCGTATGTGGGTGGCATGCCTGTGAGGGGGCGGGAGGGGTGGCGATGGTGGATGGTGAGCCAGGTGGAAGGGATGGCAAGGTCGGCGAGGGCGGAGAGAAGGAGTGGGTCGCGTCCGGCGACGGACGACAGGCGTATGTCCTCCACGGAGTAGTCGGCGATGAGGCGTGAGAGGGTGTTGGGCCATGGCTCTTGCAGACGCTCATGGTGGATGATGTCCATGGTGTGAGCGTCTGCAATGGCGAGTTTGGCGGAGGTGTTGCCTATGTCGATGAGTAGTTTCATGTTGGGGACGTTGGGTAGGGAATGTGGTGGACGGTGGCTTGGACGAGGGGAGGAGAGCTGATGCGAGCGTGTGGGGGGGGGCTATCGGCTCGTTATCAGAGGTCTTGCTCTATGAACTGGATGAGTCGCTGCACGGCATCGCTCTCGGGTATGTTCTTCTCAATGCATGTCTTGTTCTTGTAGAGTGACACGCGTCCAACTCCTGCTCCTACATATCCGTAGTCGGCATCTGCCATCTCTCCCGGACCATTGACGATGCATCCCATGATGCCTATCCTCAGCGTGTTGAAGCGGGGGTCGGTGGCTGCCTTCTCCTTGACGGCTGCCTTGATGCGCGCTATGGTGTCTTCCAGGTTGTAGAGGGTGCGTCCGCATCCGGGGCAGCTGATATATTCGGTCTTAGTGAACTTGATGCGTGCTGCCTGGAGGATGGCGTCGGCGAGTTCGGCGAGGCGGTCGGGGGCGAAGCCTTCGTTGTGTATGACGAGTCGGTGGGCGAGGCGGTCGATGAAGAGTGCGCCTACGGTCATGGCTGCCTTGAGCTGGAGTGTCTCCCAGTCTGTCTCGTGGAAGGTGACGGTGGCGGTGTCGTCGGCTATGGTGGCTCGGACCTCTGCGCGCTTGGCGGCGCACTCTTCTATGGATGCCACGAGGAGTCGCGCTACGGGTATCTCACGTTCGGGGGCTTCGGAGAGTGACACGCGGATGGTGTCGCCTATGCCTTCGCAGAGGAGCGCTCCTATGCCTACAGCGCTTTTGATGCGTCCGTCTTCTCCCTCGCCTGCCTCGGTGACGCCGAGGTGGAGGGGAAAGGCCATGGACTCTTTGGCCATCTGCTCGACGAGAAGGCGCACTGTGCGCACCATGACGACGGTGTTGCTGGCCTTGATGGAGATGACGACATCGGTGAACTGCTCCTTGACGCAGATGCGCAGGAACTCCATGCACGACTCTACCATGCCTTCGGGTGTGTCGCCGTAGCGTGACATGATGCGGTCGCTCAGGGAGCCGTGGTTGACGCCTATGCGGATGGCTGTGTGGTGGAGCTTGCAGATGTTGAGGAAGGGGACGAAGCGCGATTCTATCTTCTTTATCTCGTCGGCATACTCCTCGTCGGTGTAGGAGAGCTTCTTGAATGTGCGTGCCGGGTCGACATAGTTGCCGGGGTTGATGCGCACCTTCTCGCAGTAGGCGGCGGCGGTGTCTGCCACGGCTGCATTGAAGTGGACGTCGGCGACTAAGGGCACTTGGCATCCGCGCTGGCGGAGGGCATGGCTGATGTTCTGCATGTTGAGGGCTTCGCGCTGTCCCTGTGTGGTGAAGCGCACTATCTCGCCTCCTGCCTCGGCTATGCGCTGGGCCTGTGCCACGGAGCCTTCTGTGTCCATGGTGGAGGTGTTGGCCATTGACTGCACGCGTATGGGGTAGTCGCTGCCCATCATCAGTCCGCCGATGTTGACACCGACGGTTTGTCTTCGCTGGTAACTCATGGTCGGGTGGGGTAGGGGTAAAAATGTCAGTTGCACTTGTACTGGAACTTCACTTCCTTGAGCTCGGCATTGGCCTTCTCTATCTTCTGGCGGAGGCCGTTTTTGTAGGCGGCGAACTTCTCTGCCAAGGTTTCGTCGGACAGGGCGAGCATCTGCACGGCAAGTATGCCTGCGTTGAGGGCACCGTTGATGGCGACAGTGGCTACTGGTATGCCTGGAGGCATCTGGAGCATGGAGTAGACGGCATCTACTCCGTCGAGCACTGAACCTTTGACGGGCACGCCGATGACTGGCAGGGTGGTGCTGGCTGCTATGACGCCTGGCAGTGCTGCTGCCATGCCTGCACCTGCTATGATGACCTTTATGCCTCTCTCCTTGGCTCCCTTGGCGAAGGACTCTACGGCATCGGGGGTGCGGTGGGCTGAGAGTGCGTTGATTTCGAATGGTATCTCCATCTCGTCGAAGAACTTGGCTGCCTTCTCCATGACTGGGAGGTCGGAGGTGCTGCCCATGATTATTGATACGATTGGTTTCATGTTGTTGTATGTGTGTG
>JAEDNQ010000175.1 GCA_016302435.1 Bacteroidaceae bacterium | reverse complement strand
AAGAGACACCCTGATAGAAACATGAAAACTAATTTATAGAACATCCCTAAAGCAATATTCACACATACTTACTTTATAATATTCGGTTTATGGAATTTTTGAAACAAAGGAGTAATGTCATTTACATTGGTATTCTGTCCATCATGACAGTGTGCCTATTGGCGGACTATATGCCCGGCTGGAGTGTGTTGTCTTCTTGGGTGACACCTCCTGTGGCTCTGTTTTTGGGTCTTGTCTTTGCTTTGACATGCGGTCAGCCCTATCCTGCCTTCAACAAGAAGGTTTCGAAGATGCTGTTGCAGTATTCGGTTGTGGGACTTGGTTTTGGCATGAATCTGCAGGAGTCTTTGGCTTCGGGCAAGGAGGGCATGACATTCACTGTCATCTCAGTCATTGGCACAATGCTTATAGGCATGTTCATCGGTTGTAAGATGCTGAAGATAAGCCGTGACACATCTTATCTTGTGAGCTCGGGCACAGCTATCTGTGGTGGCAGTGCCATAGCAGCTGTAGGACCTGTGCTGAAAGCGAAAGACACAGACATGTCTGTAGCTCTTGCCACAATCTTTATCCTCAACGCCATCGCACTGTTCATCTTCCCTGTCTTCGGCCATTGGCTCGGACTTGACCAGCAGCAGTTTGGCACATGGGCGGCTATAGCCATCCACGATACAAGTTCGGTGGTGGGTGCTGGTGCTGCTTATGGCGAGGAGGCACTCAAGGTGGCTACCACCATCAAGTTGACGCGTGCGCTGTGGATCATACCGTTAGCTCTCGTCACTTCGTTCATCTTCAAGACTGACGGCAAGAAAATCAGCATTCCATGGTTCATCCTCTATTTCATCGTTGCTATACTTGTGAACACATACGTGCTTGAGGGTAACGAGACATTGGCAGGCATAGGTCAGTTCATCTCGGGCTTTGCACGCAAGGGACTCATCATCACGATGTTCTTCATAGGTGCATCGCTCTCTATGGGTGTCATCAAGGCTGTGGGAGTGAAACCTCTCGTGCAGGGAGTGCTCCTGTGGATTGTCATAAGCGTCAGCTCGCTGATGTACATACTTTGGAACTAAGATGGTTTTCCAAAAATAAAAGGAGGTTCTGGACTCATGTGAGTTCAGAACCTCTTTCTTTTTGGGGAAAAACTTTGTTTTTGGGGAAAACTTTGTTTTTTTGGGGAAACTTTGTTTTTTGGGGGGGAACTCTGTTTTTTGGGAAAAACTCTGTTTTTGGGGGAAACTTTGTTTTTTGGGGGAAACTTTGTTTGGGGGGGGACTTTGTTTGGGGGGAACCTTTGTTTTGGGGAGAGCATTGCTGTTCCCGTTTCGTTTCCGTTCCATTGTTCTCATTCCCTCGTGTCCGCACCCCACATCATCTTCTTGCGGAGAGTGGAGAAGTAGCTCTGCTGGTGGCGTGTCACGACGGTAATGTGATAGGGGGCTTTCTTTATGTGGAGGTGTATCTTGTCAGGGTAGCTCTGGCTGCGTCCGTCGAGTGAGATGAGAAAGCTCTGGCTGCGGCTCTCTACCATAAGGTCTATCTCGTAGTCGTCGCACAGCACAATGGGGCGCATGTTGAGACTGTGGGGGGCGATGGGTGTGAGGCAGAGAGTGTTGCTCTGAGGCACAATGATGGGACCACCGACACTGAGGGAGTAGGCTGTGCTGCCTGTGGGTGTGCTGACGATGAGTCCGTCTGCCTGATATGTAGTGAGGGGCTCACCGTTGATGGAGGTGTGGATGGTAATCATGGACGATATGTCGTGCTTGAGGATGGCTACCTCGTTGAGGGCAAAAGGGTAGCCATGGAGGTCAATCTCATCACACTTCATGTTGAGGACGCTGTGGCTCTGTGTGCTGTAGCTTCCAGAGATGATGTCCTTGATGTCTGTCTCTATGTGGTCGGGGGAAAAATTGGCAAGAAAGCCGAGTCTGCCCGCGTTGATACCAATTATGGGGATGTTCTTGTCAGCTACTTTGCTTGCCGTGTCAAGGAAGGTGCCGTCGCCGCCGATGCACACTGCATAGTCGGCAGTGAAGTCGTTGGACCTTATGATTTCGCACTCAGGCATGTGTACTTCTGGTTGGCAGCAAAGGAAGTTGTAGAAAGGCTCATGTATGGCTAAGGTGAGCCCGAGCTGCTGTGCCGTATTGATAAACTTGTGTGCTGCAATGCTCTTATGTTCCTGATATACGTTGCCAAAAAGGGCAAACTTGAGGCTTTTAGTCATATTTAATAATAATTATTTGTCTTGTGTGTGAAAAAACCGTACTTTTGCATACGATTGTGGATGCAAAGGTACACAATATTATTGACATTGGCTGACAATGGCGGTCAAATTGTTGTATAACGAAGTCAAAAGATAATTATTAACACATAAAATAGATTTAAAACAAACTTATTTCAGTATGGAAGAACTCAGCATTCTTGAGCTCGCGTCAAAGGGTGGATGGATCATGGGCGTGCTTGCGCTTATGTCCATCGTTGCAGTGTATATTT
Source organism: Bacteroidaceae bacterium (assembly GCA_016302435.1). Taxonomy (GTDB): domain Bacteria; phylum Bacteroidota; class Bacteroidia; order Bacteroidales; family Bacteroidaceae; genus Minthosoma. The sequence goes on along the minus strand of JAEDNQ010000175.1, from coordinate 1,624 downwards.
TCGTAGAGCGTTTTCTTGCTATTCGCAATGCAGGCAAGGACGACAAGTTGTTCATGGACCGCATCAGAGACTACATCAAGAACAATGATGTGAAGTCGGCCATCAACTTTTGCAGAGTGACAAATACAGCAGCTGCCCGCATCATCGAGAGAGGCATCAGCCGTATGGGTAAACCGGCCGCAGAGATACAGGCTGCCATCGAAAACACTGGAGACCTGGAGATAGCCATCATGGAGAGGCGTCTGCCTGTGCTGGCTACCATAGCTGGCGGAGCTCCCATGATAGGATTCCTCGGCACGGTGATAGGTATGGTGGAGGCCTTCTGGCAGATGAGCAACGCCGGAGGCAATATTGACATCAGCCTCCTCTCAAGCGGCATCTACCAGGCCATGATAACCACTGTAGGAGGACTCGTCGTTGGCATCATCTCACTCTTCGCCTACAACTACCTCGTGGCAAAAGTGGACAGTGTCGTCAATGAGATTGAGGCGAAGTCGCTCACATTCATGGATATTATCAGTGAGGAAGAATAAATCTTAAGGTAGGAATAAGTTGAAACCCGCCTGGAATGTGTGGCGAAGGCTTAGCCACGGTTTAGACTTCGCTATGCGTGAACTCCAAAATAAATTAACAACCGTATTTAGCAGATGTTTAAAAGACGAATAAAGGTGACGCCGACTTTCAACATGGCGTCGATGACGGACATCATCTTCTTGCTGCTCATCTTCTTCATGATAACCAGCACGATGGTGTCGCCCAATGCTATAAAGGTGCTGCTGCCTCAGGGCAAGAAGCAGACAACGGTCAAGGCTACGGCCAGAGTTGTCATTGACAAGCAGCTGAATATTTACGCCGCAGCTGGCAGTGAGGATGAGGTGCCTGTAACGCTTGAAGAACTTCCCTCTGTCCTCAGCGCTCAGGTCAACGACTCTACCGAACTCTTTGTGTCGCTTTATGCAGACGAGGCTGTGCCCTACAAGAATATTGTTGAAATACTGAACGTAGCCAACGACAACCACTTCAAGATGGTCTTGGCTACTCGTCCACCATCAAGCAATGAAAGAAAAGAAAGATAAAATAACGGCAGGAGTAGTGACCATCATCTTCCATGCCCTCCTCATCATCCTTCTTACTTTCCTCACACTTAGCGCCGCTGAGATAGACGAGGACAGGGAGGATGGTGTGCCTGTGATGCTTGGCATGGTAGAGGACGCTGGTGGCATGGATAACGGAGGACTGCCTGCTGAGTCAGTGGCTGAAGCCGAGACGGATGAAGCTGACGAGGCGGAAGAGGCGGAAGAAACAGAGGTTCCCCCTGTGCCCGTGGCTCCAGCTCCACAGCCTGCTCCTAAAGCTGAGCCTAAGCCTGCTCCCCAACCGACATCTAAGCCTGCCGCCAAACCGCTCATCACACAGGAGGATGAACGCTCCATAGCAGCTGAGGAAGCTCGCAAGAAAGCCGCTGAAGAGGCCGCTCGCAAGAAAGCCGCTGAGGAGGCCGCTCGCAAGAAAGCCGCTGAAGAGGCCGCTCGCAAGAAAGCTGCTGAGGAAGCTGCCCGCAAGAAAGCTGCTGAGGAAGCTGCCCGAAAGAAAGCCGCTGAGGAAGCTGCCCGAAAGAAAGCCG
>JAEDNQ010000174.1 GCA_016302435.1 Bacteroidaceae bacterium | reverse complement strand
GCTACGTGTCGCCCAAGTCGGGCGGTCCTTCTACCGGCACTGAGACTCCAGGGGGTGGCAGCTCTGAGGACGTGGTGACCAAGTACACCCTCGGACTGGTGGCATCGCCAGCAGGCGGCGGCGGTGACGACGGCGACGGCGACAGCGACAGCGCATATTAGCGGATGAATACAGAGCCTTTTGCGTATCAATATCTCATGCCAACAATCCATAAGGGCAGTTTCTTTCCGAAGGAAAACTCAAGATTGCGTATGCTGTATCCAGGATGCAGAACGATATAGCAGCCTCATCCTTGGCTAAACACAGGTTCTTTCTATCATCGCTTTGTTTGTATTGGCTACGGGGGTTTAATCGCTTTTCCCTATTTCGATTATGGCAATTCCCCGTCCAAATGGGCATATTCACCTATGATGTGTTGGCGGAAGTGCGTAACTTTGCACTCGAAATCAGACAGGAAGTCCGACAAACAACAAACAGAATTATCAACAACTAAAACACATCAGTAATATGAAAAAGTTAGCAACATTAGCTCTCGTAGCTCTCGTATCGCTCACAGTAAGCGCACAGAAAGTAAGAACATCTGAGTTCTCATCAGTAAAGGTCAATGTGCCTGTGAAAATCATCCTCATGCCAGGCAGGGACTATACGGTACGCACCATATCAGACAATGAGCAGTTGGCTTCTGCTCTCAACATCGACATTCGCAATGGTGTGCTGAACCTGAGCAGCAATGACAGAGAGTCATTTGAGAAGAGTGAGACTCCTGTCAGTGTCATCATCACCTCTCCCCGCTCCGTCGACTATTCTCTCGGCAATGACCTCTCTGTAGAGGACGAACGCTCACATAGGCTGCCACGATGGCACATGAGGAGAAGATGATAATGATAATGTAAAAATGGCAAGCCCTGTAGGATGATCTATAGGGCTTGCCTTTTTTTGCAATGCTTGCAAAGTACCACTACCTGTTTCGCTTCAGGACAATGTAGAGGATGACAGGAACACCCATGATGGGGGTAACGGCATTGAGGGGAACGACCGTTGAGGCAGGAAGAGTGCAGAGGAGATTGCAGAGTAGTGCTATGATGGAGCCAGCTATGAGGGTGGCTGGCAGGAGGAGACGGTGGTTGCTGGTGCCGATGACGAGGAAGGCTATGTGGGGTGTGGCAAGGCCGATGAAGGCTATGGGGCCGCAATAGGCGGTGATGACAGCTGTGAGCAGGCCTGTGGCAAGGAGTAGGAGGCTGCGGGTACGCTGGATGTTGACTCCGAGGTTGGAAGCATAGCGTTCGCCAAGGAGGATGGCATTGAGAGGTTTGACAAGCAAGGAGGAGAGGAGGATGCCAAGGAGGCAGAGGGCGGCAAAGATGGGCATCTGCTGCATGGAGACACCATTGAAGTTGCCCATGCCCCAGATGATGAAGCTCTGAATGTTCTCAGCCGAGGCGAGGAAGTTGAGCAGGGAGATGACGGACGAGGTGAGGTAGCCTACCATGATGCCTGTGATGAGGAGCATGAGATTGTTTTTAAGTATGGCGGAGAGGAAGATGAGGAGTGCCATGATCGCCATGCTGCCTATGAGAGCTGCTCCTATGATGGCAAGTCCGCCACTGAGGGTATAGATGGTGGTGGCTATGCCTCCACCGAAGGCGAGGATGACAATGGCTACTCCGAGGTTGGCTCCTGCCGATATGCCGAGGATGGAGGGACCGGCTAAGGGATTGTGGAAGGCTGTCTGAAGCATGAGGCCCGACACTGCAAGACCTGCACCGGCCAGTGTGGCAGTGAGTGCAGCTGGCAGACGTGAGCCCGTGATGATGAAAGCCACGTTGTCATGGCTGCCGGGGTGTGTGAGGGCTTTGATGACATCGGCGGCATCGATATGGACGGAGCCCCAGAAGATGTTGGCAACAAAGAGGGCAGCCAAGAGAAGAAGAAGTAAGAGGATGATTATCTTGTTTTTCATCTTAGTTGATGGTAATAGTTCATCGGCTTGTCAGTGAGCAGGTTGGGGTGGCATATCTTGATGATGTCGGAGAGGAGTCCGTCGGGGTGGAAGGTGGAGCGTTCGAAGAAGCGGGACGTGTTGGTATCGTACGCCCATACGTTGCCTGTCTTGAAGGCTTTGAATCGTGCGTAGACCTCAGCCTCGCTCTTGAGGGCAGCAAGTGTAGGGTGGGCAGTCTCGTTGCAGCTCATGAGCCACACGTCAGCATCGTGGGCACGGGCAAAGACCTGTTCGGCAGAGAGAGCTACAGAACCGCTCTGCTTGTATTCGGGGAAGGCTATGCGAGCTCCTGCATCCTGATAGATGCAACCAATAGAACTGCACGCGCCAGGCTGATACCAGACGTTGCCGTAGAGGGTCTCGCTGACGATGACGGGGCGTTCTTTGGTCTTTTGCGCCAAGGCAGAGAACTGCTTATAGTTTCTCTCCACTTCCTCAAATATAGCCTTTGACTCCTTTTCAGCACCATAGAGCTCACCATAGAACTTCACCCATTCGGCTCTTGCCAGAGCAGACTTCTCCATATATTCCGCACACTCTATGATGGGGATGCCTACCTGCTGAAGTCGGTCGTAGCCTGTGCGGTTCTCGTAGGGCGAGACGAGCATGGCTGAGGGATGGAGCTGTATGATGCGCTCCATGTTTGGCGACATGCTGCTGCCGCAGTCGGTGACAGGATGGGAGAGAGTGTGGATATACTGAATGTCGCAGACACCGCTGATGGCTTCCGCCTTGCCCATCTCGGCTAAGAGCGCGCAGTGCACACTGCTGAAGACAAGGGAATTTTGGAGAGGGGTCTTCACGACCGACACACCATGTGCGGGGTCAGCCAATGAGGTATAGTTCTCAGGCGTGGGCGTCAGTATATAGGTGGCGAGCAGGCGTGAGGTGTCCCACGGATTGGTCATTTCGACCTTGGTGAAACCGTCGTAGCGCACCATGGTGATGAGCCGCGAGTAGGAGAAACGGATGGTGTCGCCCTCTGAATAAACAAAAGCAGGACTGCCACCTGCGCAAGAGCACAGGGTGGTCAGCACTGCGGCAAATATGAACAGTTGACTAAGATTTCTGATGTTCATCTGTTTTCAATTGTTGTTTTTTCTGTTTCTTGTGACAGACTGCCCGACGCATAAAGGTGGGTAATCTTGTTCGCACGGAGAGCATCATGTACCCTCTCCTACTTCTGCCTGAAGGCAAAGGCAATGGGGGCTACGCCAGCATTGTATTTGCTGAGCTTTGTGCCGTCGGCAGAGTATGCCACAATATAGCCTCTGCCTGCGTAGTCAGCTGAGCCGTAAGCACCTTCGTTGTAGGAAGAGATATAGATGATGTCCTTGGCAGGGTCGGCTGCGATGGCGCATGGGCAGTAGATGTCTGAACCATCGATGAACTGTGATGTCTTGCCTGTAGCTAAGTCGTAGACGAGATATTCAGATGGCTGTCCGTAGACACTGTTAACGCTGTATATCTTGTTGTTGAGGATAGCCATGTATGTGCCGCTGCAGAGGGTTTCAATGCTGTCGTTGTTGACAGAGACGCGCTGGATGCATGGGCTGATATCTTCGTAGTTGCCTGTGCTCTGGACGTAGAGGTTGCTGCCGTCGTTGGTGATGCGTGTTGGGTTGACGGTAACGTTGATGTCCTTGACCTTGGAAAGATTACGAGCATTGAGCTTGACGACGTTGGTATTTTTGCTGTTGTCGGGATTGTAGGCATTGCATACGTAGATGTAGTCGCCCATGGCTGTGATGCCTTCGAGACGAGAGCCGACGACTTCTGATGTGGCAGCCTTTGCGAGCGAGGCTGTATCTACGCTGATGACGGTGCCTTCATATGTTGACGCATATACCTTGCCATTTGCTGCAACGAGGCAGCGAGGCTGCTTCTGCTCGATGTAGCTGAGAGAGTGGAGCGTGTGGGCATCAACAATCTCAATGCGGTTTTCGTCTGTCACGGCGATGTAGAGTTTAGAGCCATAGAGGACAATGTCGTTCGGTGTGCCACCGAGTGTGCGTCCGTTGACGTTGACGAAGAGGCTGTCTGTCAGAGTGTTGGAAGAGTAGTCTAAGAACGAGAGTGTACCGTTAACGCCTGAAAAGAAGCTGCCAGAGTTGATGACGAATACACCTGCTGGAATCTTTTC
>JAEDNQ010000173.1 GCA_016302435.1 Bacteroidaceae bacterium | reverse complement strand
TTGCACACCTACTTATTGTCTTCCGAATCATGCCGTACCTTAAACACATGACTTTCGCAAGATGGAAAATTCAAATATACCAACTTATGGTGATTGCACATTTCAGAAATAATGCCTAACTTTGCACCCGAAAAAGAAAGATTATGCCCACTCACTTCAGTAGGTGAATATACATATTGTATCATTATGAAAAGTGTGAAACTCTACGAGGCCGATGACAAGATGGTAGACCTCATCGGCGACAATTACAGCATGCTTCAGGGACTTGGAGCTTTTGGCATACGTCTTGGTTTTGGCGACAAGACGGTGGAGGAGGTATGCAGCGAGCAGGGAGTTGACTGCTACACCTTTCTTGCTGTTGTCAACTTCATAATCAATGGCTATGCGCCTAAGGAGACGGACGAACGCATATCCGTGCCGACGATCCTTGGTTATCTGCGCGCATCTCACCGCTTCTTCCTCGATTTCCAGCTGCCCTCCATACGTGAGACGTTGAGGAACACCCTCAATCAAGATGACAACCTCACAGACCTCATCCTCCATCTATATGATGAATATGCCCACGACATACAGAGGCACATGAGATATGAGGAGAAAACTCTCTTCCCATACGTCGAGGCACTCATCCGCGGAGAGCAGAGGAACAACTACAATATTGACATCTTTGCCAAACATCACAGCGACACGGCCGGCAAGTTCCAGGAGCTGAAGAGCATCATCATCAAGTATCTTCCTCACGACAGCCTTGCCAACAATAAACTGACTGCCACTCTCTACGACATATACAACAACGAGGAGTGGCTCTGCAACCATTCCAACGTGGAGGAACAACTCTTTGTACCTGCCATCCGCCTGCTCGAAAAGAAGGTGAAAGAGGAGGGCATATCCACTCGCATCTCCGACATGATAAGGAGTGTGGAGGGGTGCGAAACTGTGTCAGAGCGTGAGAAGGACATCATCGTCTGTCTTGTCCAGGGCATGTCCAACAAGGAGATAGCCGACCATCTGCACATATCTGTAAACACAGTCATTACCCATCGGCGCAATATAGCGCGTAAACTCCAGATACGCTCGGTGGCAGGACTGACAATCTATGCCATTGCCAATAATCTCATCGACAAGAAGTGGATGGAGTAGAGGATCTCGTAGGAGTGGATTTTGGCTCGATATATGCAAGGCGGGTGCTATTAATTCCCGCCAAAAAATGTTTTAGGCGGGTGTTATTAATTCCCGCCTAAATTGTTATTAGGCGGGAGCTATTAATTCCCGCCTAATGTTATTTCACAAATATCTTGACAGTTTGGTTGCCAGCTGTTACGAAGTAGATGCCAGTAGGGAGTACAGTGCTGGATGGAACTGGTACTCCTGTGGCTGTTGCAACTTTGAATGTAGAGTGACCGTCGACAAGGATGCGACCATTGATGACGCGGACATTGAGCTTAGAGCCTGTCTGTGGTGTGTCTATGGCTGTGTCGAAGTCTGAAGGATAAGAACCACCTTCTGCGTATGCTGCTACAGCTATCCAGCCGAGTTTGTCACGGTAGGCAGAGTATTTTTCCAGACTTGATGTGAATGGTATCTCTTCGCCGTCGACAGTGATGTTGTGGTCAGCGATGCGCTTGATTTTCACACCAGTGGTCCATGTTGTGCCATTGTCATCCTTCTCTGTGACGTTAGTGCGGCGGAGCATTGTTGCCGCAGGGTAGTTGTTGCTCTGGAGAGAGGTGAGGATGGTGGGGTTCTTAAGTCGGAGAGTTGTTGGCTCTGTCTGTCCTGTCTCGGAGTTGTACTGGTCGACAGTGAGGTTGTTTGCGATGGCTATGGAGCTGTATATACTGTCATTGCCGTGACCTGCAGCTATCATTATGCCACTCTCAGTGTCTATCATGTCGAAGCCAGGAGTGATGGCGAGGTAGTAGACATTCTGCTTGAGGGCAATCTTTCGCTCAGAGGCATCTTCTGAGTAGATGATGAACTTGAAGCCTGTGTTGGTGACATCGAAGACGCGCACTGTGAGTGAAGTGGCTTTTGTTGAAGATGTGGTGTAGCTTGGCTTGAGTATCTCTGTCATGACAACGGGTGTCACACCTTCGGGGAATGGAGTGGCGAAGGTCACCTCTGTGGTGTCTGTCCATAAGTTGTCAGAGGCTGCGTTAGACTGTACTTTGCCTACCTCGCAGTCGAGGTTGCCGAACTTATAGTTGCCTGCCATGAGGGCGAGGAATGGCAGCTCTTCTGTCTTGGAGAGGGTAGAGACCTTGCTTGTCTGCCATGGCACGAACTGGAAGACGAAGTTGTCGCGGTAGGTGGCAGAGAGGTTGTTGCCAGAGTAGAATGTTGTGTTGGAGTTGGTGATGGAGCCAAGGAATACGTATGGGGCTGTGGCGAAAGACTCTGAGAAATATGTTTTTGCCTGCTCAGTGTCTGCCATGGTCAGTCGACCGTGCTGGAAGGTTTCTGTTCCTTGGGCAGGAGCTGCATTGACGATAACATCGTCAGTGGTGATTTTCTTGCCGTTATAGGCTACAACCTGTATGCGGTAGGTGTATGTGCCTGGTTCGTCCACCTCGTCGGTGTACTTATATGTGGCACCTGCGTTGCTGCTCTTGTCCTTAGGAGTGACGTTGCCGATAGTAGTGAAGCTGATGGCTCCTGGCTTCTTGCACTGGATGTTGATGGTCTCAGAGAGTTCGCCGTTGGCGTCTGACCAGTCGAGAACCACCTTGCCTGTCTTGCGGTCGTAGGTAACGTTAAGGGCTGAGAGTGGTTCGATGCGGGTGTCTCTTGGGATGAACTGGTAGTCGGGGTTGTATCCGAGGATAGCATCTGTAGCTGCATACACTTTGCCTGATACCGTCAGCTGGTCGTCTTTGTATATTCTTGATGGGTCGCGCTCCCCATTCCAGTAGAAGTAGCGTTCCACGTGAGGTGAGTTGTTGAGTGTGTTGAGGATGCCCTTGAGTGCTTCTGCGTTATTGGCTTCTGTCACACCATCAGCGAAAGCGCCGTTTTTGTTCCATGATGCTCCCCATACCCACTCAGATATCCAGATGGGGCGACGCATGCTGGGCCACCAATGGCTCTCGAGGTAGCCGAAGTTGCCTGAAGGCCAGTAGCAGTGTGCATCGACGATGTCGCATCGCCATCCTCGTGCGTCCACTGAGTCAAGGAATTCCTTGATGAAACCTGTGCCGTTCCAGTAGTCGCTGCCATCCCAAGAGGAGGGTGTGCAGAGGCGCATGCCTGTGCGCATGAGGTTTTGCCAGTTGTTGAGGATGGTGGTAAGGTCTTGTGGGTGGTCGTCCGAACCGTTCTTTGGCTCATTGTTCGTCTTCATGTGGCAGGCGAAGTCCTGGCTTCCGCAGGCAGCGGGAGATGGCCAGTCCTCATAGATGTGGTTGACCACGGTCTCGTAGTCTATGCCCATATCGTGGCCCACGCTCCAGGTGTAGCTGCAGTAGGCGTCGACGGCATCGAGGACTGTCGGGTTGAGGCAGTCGGCAATGGCTTTCTTGTTGAAGTTGTTCCACTTGAAGATGCGGTAAGAAGAAATCTTGTTGTTGAGGATGGTAGGCAGAGTCTTCACCTCCAGATCTTCGTGGTCGGCGATGAAGCAGCGGCTGTAGCCCCATCCTGCTGTGCCTATGGCGAAGGTCACCATGTAGCCGCGTTTGAGCTTGAAGGAGCTTATCTGGTTGTTGAGCTGAGCGGTGGTGATGGTCTTCATGAATCCTCCTGAGTGCCCCTCGGTGTAGTCGTCGCATGCCTCACCCTCGAAGTTCGCTTCGGTGTAGCAGGTGAGTGGCTTGAAGTCTTTGCCGTAGGGGAAGACGATGGCTCCACGGTTGTACATCTTCACTTGGCAGTTCTCGCCGTTGACAGCAGGAGCTCCGTTGATGTATACATGAGAGAGCCAAGAGGCCACTACCTTGCTTGGGCGTACGTTGGAGAAGATGATGACAGCATGGTCGGTGTTGACGATGTCTATGCTGCCCGATGTGGCAAATGGTTCGGCGGATGTGATGGTGTAGTCAATGTCGGTGGTGAGGCTGACGGATGATGTCACCTGGTCGATGGATTGAATCTCATTGGCTGCTGAGGCCGTGAGGCCTAAGGATAGCAGGCACGAGAGTAGGATGTGTTTTAATTTCATAGATAGTGGTATGTTTTGTTAGTTA
>JAEDNQ010000014.1 GCA_016302435.1 Bacteroidaceae bacterium | reverse complement strand
GGAGTGGCGGAGGTCGGCATACTCCTTGTACGACTCTATGAAGTCGCGGTCGGTGAAGGTGTAGAGCGTGTCAGCTCCTACGACGACTTTTCCCTCGGGTGCATATCTTCTGTTGCCTGAGATGAGCAGAGCTTCTCTGTAGGCGCGGGGCAGGCTGTCGACGGCGTGAGGTATGGAGCCGGAGATGTCGTAGTAGACAGGGAGAGCCTGGCGGAAGCGCGAGAGATTGCGTTCGAGCAGGAGGCTGCAGAGGTAGTAGTCTACGGTGTGCTGGTTGTAGATGGTGTCTGCCAGCATGACCTCATAGTATCGGGCTGCATTGCGCACGGTGCGTCCGCTGTAGGCACCGAGATGGCGACAGATGTCCTGGGAGGAGAGCCGGTAGTATGGCAGTGTGTCGGAGATGGTGAGCAGGCCAGCAGACTTGTAGTACTGCGGGTAGTCGAAGAGGCGTTCGGGCAGCATGCCGAGCTGGGAGAGCGCGTACATGCGCAGCTGGGTCAGTCGTCGGGAACTCTTGAGCGACCTCTCCCCCACTCTCGCTGCCTCCTCATAGCGGTCTTCGAGGATGAGCCGCTCCGTCTTCAGTTCGTAGTGGTACACATCTGTGGTGTGGGGTATGCTTGCCGCTATGAGGAAGGAGACGAGCAGTATGATGAAGTTGGGGTACAGTTCTGCCCTTATGTCAGGGGGAGGGGCATCGGATGGGCTTTCCATCCTGTTGATGGCGAAGGCAGAGACGGCATAGAGCACGAGGAGCAGTGGTGCTGCCCAAACCCAGCTTCCGAAGCTGAAATGGACGAGCACGTCGGTGTTGGCATCGGTGAAGATGGCCAGCATGAGCATGGAGGGGAAATAGGAAAGGGCATGCCATTTAGGAGGGAGAAACGACACTCTCGCCACAACGCACTGGACGCACTGCAAGACGAGGGAGGCGATGATGGCTCCTAAAAGCAGGTTATAGTGTGTGGCTCCCTTGGAGTATACAAACTGGGCTTCTGCCAGTATTTCTCCCTGAAGGAAAAACAGGTAGCAGAAGGTTAATGCCATAAACAGAATTCCGCAGGAATAACGGATTAGTCCTGCGGTCTTCTGTGAGTCTGATTGATTTCTGTTCACGTGAGTCTTATAAGGTGGGTTCTTTAATTTCCCACCGCCAAAAAGGTTTATAATTGCGGGGGACGTTTTGTTATCTTTTGGATTTTGTCCGTGGACGCCACACTATTCCTTAGCCTTGCGGAGGACGACGGCTGAGCGAGCTGGTATATAGAGCTTGAGCCATCCCTTGTTGTCTCTCTCGTAGACTGGGTCATAGTTGGTGAAGTGGCGGACAGAGTCGTCGGCGAGTTCGTTGCCTCCGTAGAGTCTGCTGTCGGTGTTGAGAACGACATCGTAGGCTCCCTGTGGCACTATGAAGCCGTAGTCGGTGTAGGAGCGGTTGGGCGAGAAGTTGAAGACGAAGAGCAGGTCGCCTCTTGAGTAGGCGAGTATCTGGTCGCCGTCGTTGTGCCATACCTCCACTACGGGTGTCTTCTGGAAGTTCTTGACGGAGGAGATGACAGAGAGCATGGCCTGGTCGAAGTCGCCGAGGTAGTGGTAGCAGAGTTCTTTGTTGTCAACGAGGTTCCACTGGCGTCGTGCGTACTTATAGCTCCATCCGTTGCCTTCGCGAGGGAAGTCTATCCACTCTGGGTGACCGTATTCGTTGCCCATGAAGTTGAGGTAACCGCCATTGATGGTTGAGGCTGTGAGGAGTCTTATCATCTTATGGAGTGCTATGCCGCGGTTTGCCATGAAGTTCTCGTCACCCTTCTTGAAGTGCCAGTACATGTCGGCGTCGATGAGTCGGAAGACGATGGTCTTGTCTCCCACGAGGGCTTGGTCGTGTGACTCGGCATAGGAGATGGTCTTCTCGTCCTGTCGGCGGTTGGTGGTCTCCCAGAACATGCTTGACGGTTTCCAGTCTTCGTCGCGCAGTTCCTTGATGGTCTTTATCCAGTAGTCTGGTATGTTCATCGCCATGCGGTAGTCGAAGCCGTAGCCTCCGTCCTTGAAAGGAGCAGCCAAGCCTGGCATGCCAGACACTTCTTCTGCTATGGTGATAGCCTTGGGGTTGACCTCGTGGATGAGGAGGTTGGCTAAGGTGAGGTAAGCTATGGCCTCGTCGTCCTCGTGTCCGTTGTAGTAGTCGCCATATCCGCAGAAAGCCTCTCCGAGCCCGTGGCTGTAGTAGAGCATGGATGTGACACCGTCGAAGCGGAAGCCGTCAAATTTATACTCTTCGAGCCAATACTTGCAGTTGGAGAGCAGGTAGTGGATGACTTCATTGCGTCCGTAGTCGAAGCAGAGGGAGTCCCAGGCTGGGTGTTCGCGTCTGCCGCCCTGCATGAAGTACTGGCATCCGTCTCCGGCGAAGTTGCCGAGACCTTCGAGCTCGTTCTTGACAGCATGTGAGTGTACGATGTCCATGATGACGGCTATGCCCATCTCATGGGCTGCGTCGATGAGTTCTTTGAGTTCTTCGGGTGTGCCGAATCGGCTTGAGGGGGCGAAGAAGTTGCTGACATGGTAGCCGAAGGAGCCGTAGTATGGGTGTTCGGCTATGGCCATGACCTGTATGGCGTTGTATCCGTCCTTCTTTATGCGGGGGAGGATATTGTCCTTGAACTCGATGTATGTGCCGACTTTCTCTGCATCCTGTGCCATGCCGATGTGGCACTCGTAGATGAACAGTGGGTCTGTCTTTGGCTTGAAGTTCGTCTTCTTGAACTCATAGGGCTTGGCAGGTGCCCATACCTGTGCTGAGAATATCTTTGTGTTCTCGTCCTGGACGACACGGGTGGCATAAGAAGGGATGCGCTCGCCCTCTCCGCCTTGCCACTTGACCTTGAGCTTGTAGAGGTCGCCGTGGTGCATCTGGTTGGTCTTGAGCTTTATCTCCCAGTTGCCATTGTCGATGCGTGTCATCTTGTAGGCTTCGTCTTCCTTCCAGTCGTTGAACTGTCCGATGACGTATATCTCTGTAGCGTTGGGAGCCCACTCTCGCAGCACCCAGCCGCGTGGAGCCTTGTGGAGTCCGAAGTAGAGGTATCCGCTTGCAAAGTCGGAGAGTGTGTTCTGCCCTCCGTTGGTCAGCTGGGCAAGTTTGTCAACCACATGCTGGTGGCGTCCAGCGATGGCAGGTTCGAAAGGTTCGAGCCATGGGTCGTTCTTGACGAGACCGATGTGTTTCACTTTTGGTGCGGCCTTTGCAGCTTTGGCCTTTGCAGCAGGCTTTTCAGCAGCTGCCTTTCTCTTGCATGGTGCCATAGTATTATATTTGTTTAAAGATTAATAAACTATAGTGTCTTCTGTAAACTTTATGCTTTGACTTTAAAGATGACCTTGTTCAGTTCTGCAGTGTCGGCTATGCCAGGAGCGTGGCCGTCCTCGGGGAAGAAGATGGCAAACTCTCCAGGAGTGAGCGTGAAGTACGTCTCGGCCTCGCCAGCGTAGAACGTGATGTCCTTGGCCTCGTTGTATTCTGCCTCGGGGAGAGAGAGACGAGGGGTGAAGCCGTAGACTTCGGGAGTGGAGAGCGGCATCTGTATGTCTATCATCAGGTCGTGAGTCTCAAGGCGTGCCAGAGGCTTTTCCTTGCCTGCCACGCAGCAGAAGTTGGCCACTACATCCTTGCCCTTCAGCTCTGTCTTGCCGAGAGGATGGGAGAAGGGGTCGTTTTGCTTGATGTAGTCGCATACCACCTGGAAGAGAGGGTTGAGCTTGACGTATTTGTCAAGATTTTCGATTCTGTCAATAATCATAATCTTTAGGTATGAAAAAAATGTTAGTTAGATGTTTCTTAGTTTGTAGGTTTCTGACGTTTCATCGCCATGGCAGATTATTCAGGGCTAATCGTGAGTGTGGAGCGTGGGAGTGTCTACTCGCTCTTGCTGATGATGTCGACCATCTGGCCGTGCACCTTGCCGTTGGTGGCGAGCACTTGTCTTCCGCTCTGCCAGAGCTTGTCTGCACCAGCGTAGTCGGTGACTGTTCCGCCGGCTTCCTTGACGATGCATGCTCCAGCTGCCACATCCCACGGTTGGATGAACGACTCGAAGTATACGTCGATGCGTCCTGCTGCCAGGTAGCAGAGTTCGGCTTCTGCACTGCCCATGCTTCTGAGGCTGGCGCAGTGGCCGTAGAGGCGTTCTGTCATCTTGAGCGCGAAAGGCCTGTATTCGTCGGCATTGTAGGGGTAGCCTATCATGACGAGACACTGGTCTATGTCGGCTGTGTCGGTGACCTGTATGCGCTGGCCGTTGAGCGTGGCTCCCTGATGGAGAGCTGCACTGAAGAGTTCGTCGCGCGAGGGTTCGTAGACGACGCCGAGGAGTATCTCGGCTTCGGTGCGAAGGGCTATGCTGACACAGTAGGGGGCGAGGTCGTGAATGTAGTTTGTGGTGCCGTCTAACGGGTCGATGACCCAGAAGACATCGTGCTGTCCCACTTCCTGCTCTACGGTCTTCTCCTCTGTGATGAATCCTGCCTCTGGCAGGAGGGCTTTCAGTCGGCTGACAATCAGCTGTTCTGACTGTCGGTCTATGTCGGTGACGTAGTCGTGGCTATGTTTTGACTGAATGCTTATGTCGTCGAAGTTGAGGCGGCTCTCTTTGAGGAATCGTCCTGCTTGCAGGGCTACCTCCTCGACTTGTCGGCGCAGGTCGGCAAGTTGCATTGGTGTGATGATGTCTGTTGTCATATATTATCCTACAGATTCTCTGTCTTTATATACTGTCTGATGAGGTTGAATATACTGTCCAATGAGGTTGGGTTTACTCTTTTGGCATGGGAATATATTCTCTTTCATGTATTTATTCTCCCATGAGTCTGCCTCTGTTGTATATTCCCTTGCGTATGACGTTGCCGTTCTGGTCTTTCTCCACAAAGGCTCCGTCTTTTTGGTCATTGAGGTAGCTGCCTTCAAATCTGATGCCGTCGGGTGTCTCTTCTATGCCTTTGCCGTTTTTCATTCCGTTTTTGAAGTGTCCCTTGAACTTTGTTCCGTCGGAGAGTCTCATGACTCCCTCTCCGTGCATCTCTCCCCCAGCCCACTCGCCGTCGTAGACATCTCCATTGGCGCTGGTGAACTTTCCTCGTCCGTGTTCCTTGTCTTCTACCCAGTAGCCTTCGTATTTCGAGCCGTCGGGCCAGGTATAGGAGCCGAAACCGTGCATGAGACCATTTCTAAATTCACCCACGTATTTTCTCTTGTCGACATAAGTGAAGACTCCCTGGCCTGTGCGTTCGCCCTCGGAGTAGTCTCCCTCGTAGATGTCGCCATTCTTAAACTTGTAGATTCCTTTGCCGTGCATCATGTCGTCCTTCCATCCGCCCGTGTAGCTGTCGCCATTGGCGTAGAGGTACACTCCGTGACCGTTGCGCATGTCGTTGTCCATGAAGCCCTCATATTTTGAGCCGTCTCTCCAGTCATAGACACCATGGCCGCACTTCTTGTCGTCTTTCCATTCTCCGTCGTAGAAGATGCCGTTGGCCCAAGTGTATCGGCCTTTGCCGTTTCGCTTGTCCTCATGCCACTCTCCGACGTACTTGTCGCCATTGAAATAGTACATGATGCCGTCGCCCTGCTGATAGTCTATATACCAGAGGCCTTCGTAGCGGTTGTTGTTGGAGAAGTAGTATACTCCCTTGCCGTGCTGGTGGTCCTGGTGCCAGTCGCCCTCATATTTTTCACCATCGGTGAAGGTGTATACTCCGTAGCCTTGTCTCTTGCCCTTGACGTATTCTCCCTCGTAGGTGTCGCCGTTTTTGAAGGTTGTCTTTCCCTTTCCGTTCGGTTTTCCTCCTTCGAGTTCGCCATAGTAAGTAGCCTTGTCTTTTGGGAACAGATAATTGCCTATGATCACTTTCTGAGCCTGTGCTGCTGTGTAGGAAGCGGCAATCATCATTCCTGCAAAAATATATTTATGTATAGTCATAGTATGCTGATTCTGTCGTTATCTTTAGATAAATCTGTATTTATGGACTACAAAGATAATAAAAATCTGGCATACCGAAGGTAAAAGATTCAGTTAATTATCACTAAATGGTATATTTTGATTATTGTCGGCTTCTTTTTGAGAAAAAACCAAAGGAAAATGAAATATGAAGATGCGATTTAGTCATCTTCTGAAAAAACATACGTATTCCTCTGAAAAGACCTTAGTCATCCGCAAAATAAAAACTTAGTCTTCCTCTGAAAAGGTCTTAGACTTCCGCAAAATATAGCCTTAGTCTTCCTCTGAAAATCTTAGTGAGGTGACCTTTTCGAGTCTTGCCCTCAGCCGAGGCATGGAGTCTTTTCTGATGCTTAGGGTCATGGAGCAGTCGTTGTCATAGCCTTGGTTGACTATAGTGGGAGACTCTTCTTTGACTATGCGCATGACATCGTTCATGAACGGATATTCGAAGAAGAAAGTGACCGACTCGTCGACAGTCTTCTCCACTATCTCAGCTGCGGCTATGGCCTCGGCTGCGGCTATGCGGTATGCCACGATGAGTCCGGAAGTGCCGAGCTTGACACCTCCGAAGTATCTCACCACGATGATGAGGATGTCGGTGAGTTCGTTGGAGTTGATCTGTCCGAGGATGGGTTTGCCAGCAGTGCCTGAAGGTTCGCCATTGTCGTTGGCACGGAAGTTGAGTCGTTCGTGGCCGAGCATGTAGGCATAGCACACGTGACGTGCGTCGTAGAAGCGTTTCTGATAATCAGCCACATGCTGCTTCACTTCTTCAACTGTCTTGACAGGTATGGCAAAAGCAAGAAACTTGCTGCGTTTCTCCGTGTATATGCCTTCAGAGAGAGATGCTATAGTCTTGTATGAATCCATTATTCTATGCGGATGATGGGTCGTGAGAAATTTATGAACAGCGAGGGCTTAACCAATGCTAAAGGTCAATTATAATATTTTCAATTTTTCTATCTGAACCTAATTAGCACAAAATGACGGAAGGGAGAATTGAATTCACTTCAGTCCCCCCTCCTCACTTTGAAAAAAAAACGTCTTGCGTATCGATATTCATTATCAGCTGAGCTTATGTATGACGAGTCCACTGCGCAACTTAGGTTCAAACCATGTAGCCTTAGGAGGCATGATATTGCCAGAGTCGGCTATGTCCATGATCTGCTTCATTGTGACAGGATAGAGAGCGAGGGCAGTCTTCATCTCTCCGCTGTCTACTCTGCGCTTGAGTTCGCCGAGCCCTCTGAGTCCGCCGACGAAGTCTATGCGCTTGTCGCGTCGGAGGTCCTTGATGCCGAGGATGTCATCGAGGATGAGCTTTGAGGAGATGCTCACGTCGAGCACTCCGATGGGGTCGGCGTTGTCATAGGTGCCTTCCTTAGCTAAGAGAGAGTACCATTGTCCGTCAAGATAGAGAGAGAACTCATGGAGCTGCTTGGGCCTATACTCGTCAGCACCCATGTTCTTGACCTCGAAGTTGCGTGCGAGGGCCTCGAGGAACTCTTCGGATGAGAGTCCGTTCAGATCGCGGATGACGCGGTTGTAGTCAAGAATGGTGAGCTGGGAGGCTGGGAAGCATACAGCCATGAAGTAGTTGTACTCTTCGTCGCCGCGAT
Source organism: Bacteroidaceae bacterium (assembly GCA_016302435.1). GTDB lineage: Bacteria > Bacteroidota > Bacteroidia > Bacteroidales > Bacteroidaceae > Minthosoma. The sequence goes on along the minus strand of JAEDNQ010000014.1, from coordinate 14,972 downwards.
GGTTGGGATTCTGCTTTGCCTTCTCTGCGCCTACGAGAGCAGCTGCCGCACTGCGGTGGTGACCGTCGGCGATGTAGAGGTTGGGCATGGCGGCAAAGCGCTCTGTTATGGTCGCTATGTCCTTGTCGTCACTGACGACCCACAGTTTGTGGCCGAAACCATCTATGGGAGCCACGAAGTCATACTCTGGCTCTGTCTGAGCATATCGGTCTATCAGCTCGAGCAGCACAGGGTCGTCGGGATAAGCGAAGAAGACTGGTTCGATGTTTGCGTCGTTGACGCGCACATGCTTCATGCGGTCTTCCTCCTTGTCGGCACGTGTGAGCTCATGCTTCTTTATGACACCGTTCTGGTAGTCACCGCTGTATGCGCCCACCACGATGCCGTATTGAGTCTTCTCCTTGCCTCCGTTGGCAGGCAGACATGATGTCTGAGCATATATGTAGTACTGCTCCTTCTCGTCCTGCACGAGCCAGCCTTCCTTCTGGAACTTTGCGAATTGTTCTGCTGCTGACACGTAGACACGTGGGTCATATTCGCTCGTGCCAGGCTCGAAGTTGATTTCGGGTTTGATGATATGGTAGAGCGACTTCTCGTTGCCCCCCGCCTCAGCCCTTGCCTCTTCAGAGTCGAGGACATCATAGGGGCGGCTTTCCACTTGCTCCACATACTGCTTGGGAGGTCTCACTCCCTTGAATGGTTTTACAATAGCCATAGGTCGGTATGATAATGCTTAGGACTTTAAAGCAGGTGAACATATTGTTTTTTTCTGACAATGCATGTTCACCTGCTCTTTATCTATAATTACTTGTTTACCTGGAACTTAGTGATGCCTTCCTTGATAAATCCTACAATCTGGTTGGCAGCAGCGAGGCCAGCGTTGGTATTGGCTTCGGCTGTCTGCGCGCCCATCTTCTTAGGAGTGGAGAAATAGCGTCCCTCAAACTTGGCGAACTCAGCATCAGCATCTGGCTTGATGTCTGTGATGTACTTTATGTCAGTGCGCTCAGCCATGAGTTCGAGGAGTTCAGGCTCGTTGATGACCTCCTTGCGCGCCGTGTTGATGAGGATGGCGCCCTTCTTCATGGAGCCGACGAGAGCCTTGTTGATGCTCTGCTTAGTCTCGGCAGTGGCAGGTATGTGGAGAGAGACGATGTCGCATGTCTCGAAGAGTTCGGCCTGTGAAGCGGCAGCCTCCACGCCAGCAGCTGTGATGACCTCGGCTGGGCAGTAAGCGTCGTATGCAGCCACCTCCATGCCAAATCCCTTGGCTATGCGAGCCACGTTGCGGCCTACATTGCCGAAGGCGAGGATGCCGAGCTTCTTGCCCATGAGTTCTGAGCCAGCCTTGCCATTGTAGAAGTTGCGCACTGTGAAGACGAGCAGACCGAGCACGAGCTCAGCCACTGCGTTGGCATTCTGTCCTGGTGTGTTCATTACCACCACGTTGTGGGCTGTAGCGGCTTCGAGGTCAACGTTGTCATATCCTGCACCGGCTCTGACAACGATTTTCAGATTCTTAGCTGCGTGGAGCACCTCAGCGTCGACCTTGTCAGAACGGATGATGATGGCATCCACATCAGCCACAGCCTCAAGGAGTTGAGCCTTTTCTGTATATTTCTCAAGAAGAGCAAGTTCGAAGCCTGCTCCTTCGATGATGTCTTTGATTCCTGCAACAGCTGGAGCTGCAAATGGCTTCTCTGTTGCGATAAGTACTTTTGCCATTTTCTTGGTTTTAAGATAGAAAAAGTGTGTATGTGTGTATTTCTTAGTGAGCAGCTTCGAACTCCTGCATGCACTTCACGAGAGCCTTCACGCCCTCGATAGACATGGCGTTGTAGCAAGAAGCGCGGAATCCGCCCACGTCTCTGTGTCCCTTGACACCTACCATGCCTTGGGCTGTGGCGAACTTAAGGAACTCGTCCTGAAGTTCCTGATATTCTGGTTTGAGCACGAAAGTGAGGTTCATGAGCGAGCGGCTGTCCTCCTCTGCTGTGCCGACAAAGAGTTTGTTGCGGTCTATCTCCTCGTATACGATGGCAGCGCGCTCCTCAGCGAGCTTCTGCATAGCCTCTACGCCACCGTGAGCCTTCATGTAGCGGAGGTTCAGGAGAGCAGAGTAGATAGGCACTACAGGAGGAGTGTTGAACATAGAGCCCTTCTTCACGTGTGTGCGGTAGTCGAGCATTGTTGGGATGTGGCGTGACACCTTGCCGAGGGCATCTTCCTTGACGATGACGAAAGTGAGTCCTGCCATAGCGAGGTTCTTCTGTGCGCCGCCATATATCATGGCATATTTGCTTACGTCTACAGGACGGCTGAAGATGTCAGACGACATGTCGGCGATGAGCGGAATGGGCGAGTCGATGTCCTTGCGGAGCTCTGTACCGTAGATAGTGTTGTTGGTAGTGATATGGAGATAATCGGCATCTGTAGGTATGTCGAAATTCTTAGGAATGTAAGTGAAGTTCTTGTCGGCTGAAGAAGCCACCTCCACTACTTCACCAAATGCTTTAGCTTCCTTCTCTGCCTTTGTTGCCCACACACCTGTGTTGAGATATGCGGCCTTCTTCTCAAGGAAGTTGTAAGGCACCATGCAGAACTCAAGGCTTGCTCCGCCACCGAGGAAGAGTACCGAGTAACCCTCTGGAATGTTGAGGAGTTCCTTGAAGAGAGCTACCGCTTCGTCAACTACTGGCTGGAAATCTTTAGCGCGGTGGCTTATTTCCATGAGTGAGAGTCCTGAACCGTTGAAGTCAAGACAAGCCTGAGCGGTCTGTTCTATCACCTCGCGAGGGAGGATAGAAGGGCCGGCATTGAAATTGTACTTTTTCATTACTGATGATATTATTTTTGATTAAATAGATTGTCCCAAGAATGAGATTTGTTTACTGTTTATTAGAATTTCGTTGCAAATTTACTAATTTCTACTCAGATAAATTGCAAATTGTTCGATTTTTATGCCCTTCAACATCAAATATGGTATTTTTAGCACGATATTGTATGGAGCAAGTGGCAAATGGGCATCTTTTGGGTGAGTTCGCAGCGCTTCAGCCTCATCAGAGCCATTTCTTCCTTTTGAACCACCACAGCGAGAGTGCCGTGCAGACCACACATGCCACGATGGCTACGGGGAATCCCATGGCCCAGTCCTCCATGCCGTTGGTTAGGTTCATGCCAAACATGCTGGTGATGAATGTAGGGAAGAGGATGATCATGTTGAGCGACGTGAGAAGTCTCATGACGGTGTTCATGTTGTTATTGATGATGTTGGCGTAGGTGTCCATGGTTGAGTCGAGGATATTGATGTAGATAGCCGTTGTCTCCCTGGCCTGGTTCATCTCGATGTTGACATCCTCGATGAGTTCGGCGTCGAGCTCGTCCACGGGCAGTCTGAACTTAAGCTTGCTCAGCAGCGACTCATTGCCTCTGATGGAAGTGCCGAAATAGGTGAGCGAGTCCTGCAGGCGTGAGAGGTTGACGAGGTCCTTGTTGTCTATGTGCTTGTCAAGGTCTCTCTTGGCCTTCTCTATGATGCTGTTCACCTGCTTCAGATACTTCAGATACCACACCGAAGCACTGAGGAAGAGTCGGAAGACAAGGTCGGAGGCATCGGTAAAGCCTGCTCCGCGCCTCATCTGGTGGTTGATGAAGTCGAGCATCATGCGTGTCTCCTGATTGCAGATTGTGATGATGCGGTCTCCCTTGATGACGATACCGAGCGGTATGGTCGTGTACGGGCTGCGCGAGGAGACGCTCTTCAGGTGCGGTATGCGGAGGATAATCATGAGCCAGCCCTCGTCCATGTCGTAACGCGCGCGCTCATCGGCATCGGATACGTCGTCCATGAAGTAGTCGGGCATGCCGAGTTCCATTTCCAGAAATTCCCTGTCTTCGTCAGTTGGGCACGTTACCTGTACCCAACAATTAGATTCCCAGGCATCGATGTGCTTGATGCCTGACTTAAAGTTCCAGTAAGTTCGCATTGAGTCTGAATGTTTGGTCTTTGGATGAACAAAATACAAATAGTGGGGCAAAGACCCATTCAGCTCCGCGTGAGAGGTGAGTCTTATCCCAGGCAGATTGTACTGTTCGAAGGATAGTCGTCCATGATTAAATAATATTAGTTAATACTCTCGTTGTGCGACCGCACGCAGGAGACATGACAAAACGTCAGCCGAGCATCTTTCTACAGGGAGAAAACGTCAGTCTTTCGCGCTATGACAGTTCCATTGCCCGCCCTTTGCGCCAGCCCTTGTGCAAATCGTCTGCAAAGTTACTACTATCATCGGAAATGGCAATGCTTTCTTCTGACTTTTTTCCCATCAAAAATGTTTTTTATCTTTTTTGATGCAAATATGCAATATGGGGATGCCCTGCAACCCATTATCTTTTGCAGCGACATCCCCAAATCGTGAGTGTCCTAAATATTGAAGAGTCCTATCAAACGTACATACCTCAGACCCGAGCTCCACGCGCATCACGCGTTGCCCATTCTCCTCGCTTGCTCTATCAGCTCACGCTGCTGAGCGTTGAGGTTGGTCGGTATGGCAACGTCTATGACGAGTATGAGGTCGGCATTGGATCCGTCTGACAGCTGTCCGCCCTTGCCCCTCATGCGCATTTTCTTCCCTGGCTGCGTGCCGGGCTCAATTTTCAGCTTGAACTTGCCCGTAGGCGCGCTGATGACAATCTCTCCGCCCAGCATGGCCGTCCATGCGTCGACAGTGACATGAGCCTCCTGCTCCCTCGGTTCGGAGTAGTGTCTCGCTCTGCCACGGCCTCCTGTGTGCATGTTGCCTCCGCCCATGCCGCCGAAGAGCTGCTCGAAGAAGTCGGAGAAGCCTCCTCCTCCGCCGCCCATGTCGAAATGGAAGTCGCCAAACGGATTGCCCTGAGCACCGCCAGCACCAGCTCCGAAGCCGCCGAACTGGTCAGCCTGCTTCCAGTTTTCGCCATACTGGTCATACTTGCGCCTCTTCTCCGGGTCGCTCAAGACCTCGTTGGCCTCGTTGAGCAACTTAAACTTAGCGGCAGCCTTTGGGTCGTCCGGATGAAGGTCGGGATGAAACTGCTTGGAGCGCTTGCGGTAAGCCTCCTTTATCTTATCTTGTGGAGTATCCTTCGGGATGCCCATCACCTTGTAGTAATCAATGAATGCCATATTCTTTCTTTCCTTTCTTTACCGCCGACGATGCTTCGCCAGCATGATTAATACTCTAAACACGTATGCACATCATCATGTGCGCTCGATTGCATGTTTAAATTACGCTCGATTGCATATAAATAAAGTGTGCTCGCTTGTATATATATAAATAATGTGTAGCCCTTGAGGCCTAAGCCAGCACTCAACCCGCATGGAGTCGCGCCTTTAAACCATGCAAATGCCTTCAGACTACCGTTTTTCACCATATTCCATAGCAAAATAGATACCATTTGCAGGGTCTGACATGAAAATATACTCAAAAACTTCACATAAGTGATATATTTTTTATAACTTTGTACTTCATTTGACCAAACAAGGCAACACATGAGCACTACAGACAAACATCTTAAAATAATATTTACCACCGATGTACACGGCAACTATTTTCCTTACGATTTCCGACATGACCACTGGGGCAAAGGAAGCCTCCAGAGGGTACATGCCTACGTAGCTCATGCCATAAAGGAGACACCAGGCAACATGCTCCTCATCGACGGAGGCGACATGCTGCAAGGCGAGCCCACAGCCTACTATTTCAACACACACTGCATCAACCGCCGCCATCAGGTAGCCGACATCTGCAACTATATAGGCTACGATGTCGCAGTCATAGGCAACCACGACATAGAGATGGGCAAAGCCATCTTCGACAAATACACCAAGGAGTGCAGTTTCCCCATCCTCGGAGCCAACGTAATTGATACCTCCACAGGCCAGCCCTACTTCCCACCCTACAAGATGTTCTACCGTCAAGGACTCAAGATTGCCGTCCTCGGCTTCATCACACCAGCCATCCCCCACTGGATTCCGAAGAAGACATGGGAAGGCATGGAGTTTGAAAACATCAAGGACAGCGCGGCCAAGTGGGTCAAGACTGTGCAGGAAGAAGAAGAGCCCGACTACATAATCGGCATCATGCACTCTGGCATGGCCGACGGCATCGACACACCCGACTACAAGGAGAATGCCACCCGAGAGACCGTGGAGTCGGTCGACGGATTCGACCTCGTCCTCTACGGCCACGACCATGCCAACAATCTCGAAGAAATAACATCGCCCTCAGGACGAAAAGTCATCTGCGTCAACCCCGGATGCTATGCCTACAACATAGCCATAGCCGACATCACCTTCCACACTGACGACGAAGGCAACGTCACTAACCACGACACGCAGTGCCTTATACACTACATCGGCACCCTCCACAACCAGCATGGCGCATCTTTCAAGAAACACTTCTCCTATCCTCTCCACAAAGTCAAGCACTTCGCCACACAGAAGATAGGCTCATTCCTCAACCGTGTCGATGCCACAGACGCCTACTTCGGCTCATCGGCCTACATCGACCTCATACAAGACCTCCAGCTCCACGTCAGCCAGGCAGATATCTCCTTCACAGCCCCCCTCTTCTTCAATGCCTCCATAGATGCGGGCGACATCAAGGTGAGCAACCTCTTCGACCTCTACCGCTTCGAGGATCACCTCTACACCCTCCGCCTCACAGGCCAAGAGGTAAAAGACTACCTTGAGATGAGCTACTCCAACTGGATCCAGCAGATGCACTCGCCCGACGACCCCCTCCTGCTCATCGGACCCATGAAGAGCAATCCCAAACGCATGGGCTTCCGCAACTTCATCTTCAACTTCGACTCCGCATGCGGCATACGCTATGAGGTCGACGTGCGCAAGCCCTCAGGACAGATGGTAAACATCCTCTCCATGCAAGACGGCTCTCCCTTCTCCCCAACAGCCACCTACACAGTGGCCATGACGGCATACAGAGCCAACGGAGGAGGCGAACTCCTAACCAAGGGAGCAGGACTCACCAAGGAAGAGATAGACAGGCGCATCATCCACGTCAGCGAGCACGACATACGCCACTATCTCCTCGAATACATTAAGCAGCGAGGAGCCATCGACCCCAAACCCCTCGGCCACTGGCGCTTCATCCCCGAAGACTGGGTGGCAAAGGCTGAGGAGCGCGAGAGAAAGATACTCTTCGGCGAGTCAAACAAACCCAAAGGCGGAGATACCGACTATGTCGATCAGCCAATGTAAGCACTTGCCAACAAGCACCATTGCGAACGCATGAGGGTGACCGAAGGTAGTTTTGCATTAAGGTGACAGAAGGTAGTTTTGCAAGCAGGTGCGCATAATTCCAATCAATTATGCGCACCTTCTTTTTTTTTCGAATTATCACATCCGTCCGAGAGCCTTTGCCAGTTTGCTTCTCTGCAGCAGAAGCTGGCAACGTGCCTTGACCAGATTTGCCGCACATTGCTGCATGAGTGCTTGAGCTTCGAGGTGGTCACTCAGAGTCTCAAATCCCACTTCATATTGCTGCATGGAGAGACGCACATTCTCTTCCGACTGCTTATAGGCAGAGTCACACAACTTGAGCTCCGTCTTGGCTTCGTCATAGGCATTCCAACTTTGGTTTTGTTCGAGAGTCATCTTCTCACATATATCCTGTTGTTCGAGTTGCGCCATCTGGTATGCTGCTTTTGCGCTCCTCACCTTGTTGGTGGTGGCACCGAAGAAGTCGAGAGGCATGTTGACGACGAGTCCGACATAGGCCGAGCCCTTGTCCATGAGTTTTTCGCCTGCCAGTTCTCCCCCATTCATGTACATGTAGGACGCATTGAGAGCCACGGTGGGCATGAGGTAACTCTTGGCGAGCTTGACCTGCTGACGCGCGAGTTCTGCCTTTTGACTTACCATCTCATATTCGGGACGTGACTCCACGCTCATGAGGCGGCGTTCGCCCAAAGCTGACACATAGGCATCGCAGTCACTTATGAGGCGGTCAGTGTCCATGTCGGGCATGATGACATCCAATGGGGTGTCGAGGGGCAGGCCGATAAGGTGGCAGAGGTTGAGGATGGCAAGACGAGTGGCATTGTCAGCCTTCTGCACTGAGAGGTCAGCCTCATTGAGTTTCACCTGCACCTTCATGATGTCATTGCGTGTGCTCATGCCGTGGCGGAAGGCAGCCTCAACGGTCTTCTTCACCTCGGTCAGCGTGGCATGGTAGCTGCGGGCCACTTTGCCCATCTCCTTGGCTTGCACCACGAGGTAATAGGCCTCCTCGGTGGCTACCTTTACTTCCGACTCCGTAAGGCGCACATTGCTGACTGCCACATCGGCTCCTATCTGCGACATGCGGTAGGCTGCCGTCATCTTTCCACCGGCATAGAGAGGCTCCAAGAGGGATATGCCTCCCATGAAGATGTTCTTCGACTTCCACTCAATCTTCTGCGTGGGGAAGTCGGCATATTCGTTGAGACGATACGAACCATCAGCACCCACTGTGACAGAAGGCACGTATTGTCCTTCCGCCTCCACATATTTATATATTGGGAGTTTGCCGCCCTGAAGGGTGAAGTCACCCTTTGCCCAACTGTAGGAGTCGATGGCCATAAGGCTTATCTGCGGAAAGAAGTTGGCCCAGTATGACTTGGAGTCGTAGAGTCGCTGCTGATGCTGAGTGCGAGCCAGAGAGAGTGACTTGTTGTGTTCAAGGGCTCGCTGGCGACACTCGTCGAGACTGAGCGTCTGGGCTGCAGCACGGAAGGTGAGCATGGCCGCTGCTGCCATTATGATGTATCTTTTCATTTTCACTATATCTTTATAGTTTACTTTCCCTCACAGTGCTTTTCGCTGAAGAAGAGCGAGTAGAGGACAGGAATGAATATCAGGGTGATGAGCGAGCCGACAAAGAGGCCTCCCATGATGGTCACGGCAAGCGAGCCGAACATGGCGTCTGGCACGAGAGGTATCATGCCCAGGATAGTGGTGAGGCTGGCCATCATGACAGGTCGAAGCCTTGACTTCGAACTCTCTATGAGAGCTTGGCGCATGGGCACACCCTGCCCTATCTGGAGCGTTATCTCGTCCATGAGGACTATGCCATTCTTTATTATCATGCCTATGAGACCGAGCACACCCACGATGGCTACGAAGCCGAAGGGCTTGCCTGTGAGCAGCACCACGGGTATGACACCTATGACGACGAGGGGTATGCAGCAGAAGATGATGGCAGGTTTCTTGTAGTCGCGGAAGAGCATGATGAGTATGGCTATCATCAGCACTATGCAGATGGGGAACATGTTGAAGAGGTAGCGCATGGACTGGTCGCTGGCTTTCTTCTCGCCCTCCCATGTGAGGCTGTAGCCTTTGGGCAGTGGTATCTGCTCTATCTTCTCGGCTATGGCGCTTCGGGCCACCTCTGTGCCCACGCCTGGGCATGGGGAGCATTGCACTCGCTGAGCTCTCTGTCCGTTGTAGCGCACGACGACGGGTTCTTCCCATTTTATGTCGATGTCGTCGGAGATCTGCTTGAGGGGCAGCGTCTGGATGATATTTTCGAGAGCCTCATCGCGTGTTACGGTGCCAGACATGATTTTCTGTATTGTGGAACGGTTGAGGAACTGTCCCACATTGGGTATGAGGCCGAAGATGCGCGCGTTCGACAGGTCGGCGATGTCTTGGCCCGACTCGTCCGTACACTTCACGTATATCTGCTGCTTGTTGATGCCGTCATAGTATGTGCCGATAGGTACACCGCCCGTATAGGCCATCATGGAGAGAGCCACGTCGCTGCGGGTGAGTCCGACGTTGCGCGCGGAGGGCTGGTCGTAGGCAATGCTGAGCACTGGCACCTTGGGTTCCCAGTCGGAGGTGGCGAGATAGACCTTGTCTGATGCCTTGACGATGGCCATGGCTGAGTCGGTGAGGCGATGGAGGACGGCAGGGTCGGGACCGTGGAAGCAGGCTTCGATGGGGTACTTCTTGAACATGAGGTTGTACCGCTTGAACTTGACGTAGGAGTCGGGATAAAGCCTGCTTATCTCTGCCTGCAGGGAGTCGATATGCTCCACGAGGGCGGAGGGCGAGGTGAAGTCGATGATGAGCTCACCGTAGGAGAGCGAAGGTGTGGCTATGGAGCGTACAAGATTGTAGCGCGAGGGGGTGCCGCCGACGGAGGTGGTGACATGGGTGATGTAGTCGCGCTGGATAAGCATGGCGCGTATCTCCTCAAGGTCGCGAGCTGTCTCGGTGGAGTTGTAGCCCTCTGGCAGTTTGTACTCCATGTAGAGCTGGTCATACTCCATGTCGGGGAAGAAAGCCTTGTTGACAAACTTGTAGCAGAGCCCGCTGAGGGCGAGCAGGGCGACGGCTGTCAAGATGCAGCTCACTCTGTGGGCGAGTCCGAACTGGAGCACTCGTTCCAGGATGGAGTATGCCTTGCCGCCGTACATCTGCGAGGAGTCTTCTGTCTTGACCCTTATCTTCGAGAACATCCAGCTGCTCATTATAGGCACATGAACCAAAGCCAAAATCCAGCTCAGCAACAGACTGACTGCCATGACGATAAAGAGGTCGCGAACATAGACTCCAGCCGTATCGGGACTGAGGAAGATAGGAAGGAAAGCGAGGATGGCTATGAGCGTGGCACCCAAGAGCGGCATGGCCGTCTTGCCACCTATGGAGACAAGGGCTTCCTTCCGCGGCTTGCCCGAATGGATGTCGACGAGTATGCCGTCCACGATGACGATGGCGTTGTCCACGAGCATGCCCATGGCGAGGATGAAGCTGGCCAAGGAGACACGCTGCAGGGTGCCATCGAAGGACTGCAGTATGAGGAAAGAGCCAAAGACGATGACGACAAGGCTGGCTCCGATGATGACACCGCTGCGCCAGCCCATGAAGAAGACAAGCAGGAGGACAACGATGGCTACAGACTCGACGAGGTTGATGAGGAAGGTGCTGAGCGCCACGTCGACACGCTCGGGCTGGAAGAACACCTTGTGGCACTCAATGCCAGCTGGCAGATCTTCCTGAAGACTTTTCATGTACTTCTCAACGGCACTCCCCACCTTTATGACATCGTGGTCGGCAGAGCACGCTATGCTGACTCCGAGAGCCTGAAGTCCGTCATAAGCCATGGCGTTGCGTGTGACCTCTTCGTAGTCTTTGGTCACGATGGCTATGTCCTTGATGCGCAGCTGGTCGTCGTCGTGTCCCTGAATGAGCATGTTGGCTATGTCGTCCACACTGTTGAAGGTGTCGTCGACAGTGACTCTCACTCGTCGGGTGCCATTGTCATAGTAGCCAGCATAGCAGGTCTTGTTCTGATTGTTGAGAGTCTGAATGATTTCAGTAGGCAAGACACCGAGATTGGCCATCTTCTCCTCTCTCAACGATATGTTTATGCACTCGTGGCGCTTTCCGTAGATGTCCACTCTCACCACTCCGTCGATGGCTTCCACACCTCGCTTGATGAGTTCGGCGTAGTCGTTGAGCTGGCGGTCGCTGTGGAAGTCACCCGTTATGGCGTAGAACATGCCGTAGACATCGCCGAAATCGTCCTTGACCTGCGATGGCGTAGCTCCGCTTGGCAGGGCTGACTGTGCATTGGCCACCTTGCGCCGGAGCAAGTCCCACTGCTGTTCCACCTCATCGTTAGGCACCGTCGGCATCAGTTCGACATTGATGATGCTAAGGTCGGCAAAGCTCGAAGATTCTACATTATCTATGGTCGACATCTCCCTGATACTCTTCTCCAAAGGGTCGGTGACTTCCAGTTCCACCTGATGCGCCGAAGCACCTGGATAGGTCGTCACGATGACAGCCTGCTTCACCTTGATGGCAGGGTCTTCAAGCTTCGACATTGACATGTAGGCAAACAGTCCGCCCACTATGAGTATGAGCACAGCAAAGTTGACAAGTTTGCCGTTTGATAGGGCCCATTTACTTAAGTTCATATCTTATGCTTTTGAAAATGTTCTGGATAATGATGATGGTGTATTGTGTTCTCACAAGAGTCCTCCCACATTGGAGGAAGAAGGTCGGCCGACGACCTCTACCCGTTCGCCGTCAGTGACATGGTGAGCTCCGGAGGACACGACAATCTCCCCAGTCTTAAGTCCGGCAGACACCGTCATGCGCCCGTCTGGCACCACACCGTCCACCTTCACTTCGCGCCGCCTAACGACAGACTCCTTGGAGTCGAGCACATAGACACAAGTCTTCGCACCTTCTTCCACGACGGCTCCCGTAGGCACGAGGACGGATGAAGGACCGTCTCCATCCTCTATCTCGGCATAGACGAGGGTGGTCATGCCAGGTGTGATGTCCTTGGCATCAGCAGCATCGGCAAAACGGAGGCGCACGGTATAGAGCTGTGAAGAGTTGGCCTCTTGACTCACACGCGATACAGACAGCGGATAGGTCTTGTCGCCCGTCACATCAAAGCGGCACTTGAAAGAGCTGAAACGCTGAAGGCGCACATAGTCAGTGGCACTGACCTTTATCTCCACCTCTGTGTCTCCGCTCGTGAAGAGAGAGAGCACAGGCATGCCCTGCCCCACTGTCTCGCCTGCCTGATGGTAGAGCGACTGCACATAGCCGTTGATGGTGCTTCGCAAACGTGTGTCGTCGAGCTGGTTGCGGCAGTTGGCAAGTTTCTGCTCCATCTGCTGCAGCCCGTAGCGCGCCTTGTCGTAGTTGCTGGCAGTGGTGTTGCCCTCGGCATAGAGAGCCATGACCCTCTCCGCGTCGGCCTTGACCTGCTCATATTCAGCCTTCACGGCTGTGAGCTGAACCTGATAGTCTCTATTGTCCATCTCTGCCACCACTTGCCCCTGGCGAACATAGTCCCCCTCTTTGACAAGCATGCGCTCTATCTGTCCAGCCACCCTGAAGGCGAGATTGACCTCCGTGGCAGCTTTCGTACGTCCTGTAAATGTGGAAGCACCCAGTTCGCTTGCCGACACAGCCTGTGTCACGTAGACAGGAGTGGCAGCCCGCTCTTTTGTCTCTCCGCCGCCACACGAGGTGAATGCCAGTCCGCACAGGAGAGACCATAGGAAAAAAAGATTCTGTTTCATAATAACGTGTATGTTTTTATCTTCAAAAAAATAGATTCTGATTCGTCTCAACAGACATTTTCCACAAGCAGGCGCTCCATCCGAACTTCTCAGCAGAAGAGTGGCACAGGCTGCCGCATAAAGGGAAAAACAATTTCGATTGCAAATGTAGCACTTTAAAATGACATACAACTAATGGAAAAGAACAAATTAATGTCCTAATAGTAGCTGAACAGTCATAAATAAACCTAATTTAGCATTCTATGTGTCGAAAAAGTATTTAATTTGCATATCCTTTCGCTCGAAGAAGTACAAATCATGCCTCACAGCCATTCAAGAAAGCGACATTCGCAAACGAGAAATTTCATTTTCAAGCGAGACATATTACCAAGCGAGAAACATTTCTAATAAACAAATATTAAAAACAAACATCATTTAAACCAATCCATCACGATGAAGAAAATCTTTGGAATCATCACAACAGCTCTCCTCTTAGCAGCAGCCATTGTCTCTTGCGACAACGACGGCAACCACGCCGAGTCCAACTGTTCTTTTATAGTTCTAAAAGACAGCCTCATCTATTCAGACTCCACGGACGTAAAATATGACTCTATCGTCCAAGCATGCATCGATTCAGTAGGTCTCACCGGCTACATCTTCTCAGAGGAAGCTCAGGTCGACAACAGTTCAATAGACTATGCCGTATACCTCTGCAACCAGCAGGCTATAAAAAAGTATGACACCAACCTCAAGACCATCCCTACCCTCTCGTCATTCTCACAGCGCCTCTACAGCGACAACTTCCACTACTTCGACTCCCTCGGCATCCACTCAGCAGCAGACATAGACCTTCACTCCTTCACTGTCAATGTCAACCTTTGGAACCTCACATATCGGTATAAGATAAAGTCGACAACGGTCAACATCAGATAAGCATTCTCTCTCTCCATAAACGATAAGCCCCTTCTGCCAGCATACAACACAGACAGACGGGGCTTCACTTTTTGACATCACAGGCCAAGGCGACAGAATGAGCCAGCATTTGACCTTCACAATGTCATTTTTGCAAGTCGAAAGACCCAAAAACATGCAATTTATCATCTGAAAAACCTTTTATATATAAATAATGTGCGTAATTCACTAAAAAAAGCTACCTTTGCACTCAAATAAATAAAAATCACCCACACATAAGGACAATCCATACATCGGCAAACACATAACAACGATGAACATAGCCATAATAAAATACAACGCAGGCAACATTGGCTCAGTGGAAAACGCAGTCAAGCGATTGGGCCTCACACCTGTCGTCACCGACCAGCCCGAACTCATCACCGCGGCCGACCGCGTTATCTTCCCCGGACAGGGAGAAGCTAAAAGCACGATGGCATACCTCCGTGAGCACAAGCTCGACCAGGTCATCACCAACCTCAAGCAGCCCGTCCTCGGCATCTGCATCGGTATGCAGCTCCTCTGCAAGCACAGCGAAGAATACGACACCGACTGCTTAGGCATCTTCGACGTGGACGTGAAGCGATTCATCCCCCAGCAGCACGAGGACAAGGTGCCACAGATGGGATGGAACACCATAGAGCACACCTCCTCTCCCATCTTCAGCGGATTTGACAAACCAGAGTTCGTCTACTTCATCCACAGCTTCTACGCCCCACTGTGCCAACACACCATAGCACAGACCGACTACATACAGCCCTACTCCTCAGCCCTCCACAAGGACAACTTCTACGCCACACAGTTCCACCCCGAGAAAAGCGGAGAAGTGGGAGAGAGAATATTACGAAACTTCATAGAGCTCAAAGGATAGAGCAGCCCGCAGAAGCAGCTCCAGAAGCCGCCCCAAAGTGCAGCCCACATAAATGCAGACGCAACAAAGTGCAGCC
>JAEDNQ010000172.1 GCA_016302435.1 Bacteroidaceae bacterium | reverse complement strand
CCGTCTGTCAGCTCTCGTTGAGGAGCATCAGCACTGCTATGATGATGAAGATGATGGCTGCTATGACGTTAAGCCAAAGCTGGAAATGTTCAAAGCCCTTGCTAATCTTCTCCGCTCCGTTTACAGCCGTTTTCATGAGCCATGCTATGATGATGACTGGCAGACTGGCTGAGACTGCGAAGACGAGTGGAATAAGTGCGCCCATCTGGCTGTTCACGCTGAGAGGTATCATCATGCCGAAGTAGAAGATGGCGCTTTCGGGGCAGAAAGCCAGAGCCAGCGACATGCCAAGCACTAACGAGCCGAGAGGTCCGTTGCGTTTGATGATGGTGCCGCTGTTGTGGCATGAGTCATCGTGGTGGTGATGGGGTCGGAAGCATCTCGTGATGAGGAAGATGGCGAGTGCCATGAGTATGTACGGTACGGCTGCTTCTGCCTTGGACAGGAGGTTTTGCAGACCTGTTATGTTCTTTCCTCCGCCAATGAGGCACATGGTAATCCATCCCATGAGCGTGTAAGTCACTGAGCGTCCGAGAGCGTATGTCAGTCCGTCGAGCAGTCCTTTTCCGCTACGGTATTCGTATGTGAGGGCTGAGACGCTTATGGCGAGTTGGCACGGGTTGAGTGCTACGAGTAGTCCAAGTACAAATGCAGCCAACAGGGGTAAGTCTGTTGACTGCATCAGAGATTCCAGATTATGTGTGATGTCTAAATGCATGTTGTCAATGGGTGAAAAAGTGTGAGCCCCTACGGATAGGACGTGTACCTAACTGCACAGAAGCAAGATGATGACCTGGGCTGTTATGATGCGGAGGAACATGGAGAGAGGGTACACTGTAGAGTAGCCTACGGATGGGATGCCGTTGTTGGCATTGGATGTGCTGAATGCCAGTGCTGGCGGGTCGGTAGTCGCTCCGCTCATGATACCCATGAGGAGGAAGTAGTTCATGCCCCACTTCACTCTGGCGAAGATGCCCATAGTGAGCAGAGGTATGACGGTGATGAGGAATCCTGTCCATACGTAGTGTATGCCACCGTTCATCACTGTGTCCACGAAGTTGCCTCCTGCCTTTATGCCGACGCTGGCGAGGAAGAGAACGAGACCGATGTCTCTGATCATGAGGGAGGCTGAGTTGGTGGTGTATGCCACGAGCTTGAGTTTGTAGCCGAAGCGTCCGAGCAATATGGCTATGACGAGCGGTCCGCCGGCGAGACCCAGTTTGACAGGCATGGACATGCCCGGTATCTCTATTGGCAGCATGCCGAAGATGATGCCGACGAGGATGCCCACGAAGAGGGTGAGCAGATTGGGCTTGTCGAGCTGCTGCTTCTTGTCTCCTATCTTGTTGGCGAAGCGGTCTACAGCGTCCTCAGGGCCTACTACAGTCAGAATGTCGCCTACCTGCAGTATGACACTTGGGCTTGCGAACAGTTCGATACCGGAACGATAGAGGCGAGTGACGTTTACTCCATACATAGAACTTGGGTGGAGGTTGCCGAGGGTCTTGCCGTTGATGTCGTCCTTGGTGACAGTCAGCTTCTTAGATGCCATAGGCACATCCTGCTCGTCCCATTCCACCTTGACCTCAGGACCGATGAACGCCACGATGGCGGCAGCATCCTCTTCGGCGCAGACGATATAGAGTTTGTCGTCCACATTGAGGAGTGTCTCCTTGTTAGGCACTACGACATGTCCATCGTGGAGCATGCGTGAGCATACGAAGTCACGTCCGATGAAGCCTCTGACCTGCAGAATGGACTTGCCGGAGATGGCAGGGTTGAACACCTTCACAGTCATGAGGTGAGGCTTTACCGCCTCCTTGTTGTTCTTCTTGTTGAAGTGTTCCTCCTCTTTCTTGAAGTTCACTTTGAAGATGACGCGTATGAGGATGATGCTGCAGATGATGCCGACCACAGCGAGAGGGTAGGCGCAAGCGTAGCCGTTGGCTATGACGGGCACACCTCCCTTGAAGGGGTGAATCTGGTTGATTTGCTCAAGGGCTGCATTGGCAGCACCGAGGCCAGGAGTGTTGGTCACGGCTCCGCAGAGCGTGCCGACCATCATGGGCAGATTGTCGATGGCAGGAATGATGCCACGCAGGCTGTAGTAGAGGATGAGCATCACGGCTATGTTGAGCATGACGATGCCCGCCGCTATGCCATTGGCCTTCAGGCCTCCCTGCTTGAGCGAAGTGAAGAAAGAGGGTCCCACCTGCAGTCCGATGCTGAAGACGAAAAGAATGAGTCCGAAGTCCTGGATGAAGGTGATGACTTCTGTGTTCTCCTTGATGTTGCCCCTCATGAGCAGGTCGCCAGCCAGGATGCCGACAAAGAGAATCCATGTGACACCGAGCGAGATGCCACCTACCTTGATCTTGTTGCCCAAGAATACTCCAAGAGAGATGACCAGAGCGTAGAGTATGACTGTGTGGGCCACTCCTCCGCCGGTCGTGAATAGATTAATCAACCATTCCATAATGTGTTTTCTGTGGTCAAATGAGTTATGAGTTTAAGCGTTGTGACTGTGTGTTATCTGAAAAATCATGCAAAGATATTATTTTTTTTCGGTATTAATGTTTGTCAACGTGAAATTTTCCACATATTCTTTGAATAATTCTGTGTTTCGTGCCTTGATTGTCAGATTTTCAAATGTAAAATTGCTCAGATGGTACTGATCCTCCTGTTGTTTGACGTTGAAGAAGACATCGCACTCAAACGTGATATTCCTCATCGTGATGTGGTCGGAGTAGGACATCGGGACGGTCTCTCTGCCCTTCAGATCATAAAACTGTGTCCATGGGGCCACGAGGATGAAGTTTTTGCCGTTGCCCTCTATGTCCTCCACGGTGACGTACTCGTAGAGCTGTGGTGTGTCGGGTCGCATCTTGAGCCAAAGCAGGTTGTTGGTCTTGTTGACCTTGATGCGGCGGAGGATGATGTTTCGGTCGTGTACCGACTCACTGCCGAGAGTGAGGCATCCGTGGCAAAAGCCATATTCGCAGTCCTCGATGATGATGTGTGAGTTGGCTCCGTCGCCCACCATCTCTGGATATTTGTTGATGTCGAGCCCAGGATAGTCTGTCTTCCAGTAGTCGGCATAAGGACCCTTGCCGCCCTTTATGGCCACGGCATCGTCGTTGACGCTCATGTAGCAGTTCTTGACGATGACATTCTTGACTACGTCGAGGTCGATGGCGTCTGTGCTGGGTGCCTTGACGGGTTGAGCGGGTGAGGTGATATGCAGTCTGAGCAGCCTCACATTCTCACTATTATATATATGTGTAGTCCAGAAGGCAGAGTTCTGAAGCTTCAGTCCGTCTATCTGCACGTTCTTGCAGTTGGACACATATATGAGTCTTGGTCTCTGCTCGTCCTTGTTGGTGCATCGTGGGTTCCAGCTTCTGCGCTCCCAGAAGTGTTTCCAGTAGGTGTAGCCGTTGCCGTCGATGGTGCCCTTGCCCGTGATGGTGAAGCCATCGATGCCGTCAGCATTGATGAGGGCTGAATAGTAGAGGCATGTCTCTCCCTCTATGCGTGTCTTCAGGATGGGGTAGTCGCTCGGGTTGTTGCTGCCCATGAGCACGCCGCCGTCCATGACGTGGAGGTGCACGCCTTGCTTGAAGAAGACGGCTCCCGTCATGTAAGTGCCCTCTGGCACAACTATGACACCTCCGCCGTCCTTTGCTGCCTTGTCGATGAGAGCCTGCAGCTCGCTCGTGTGCAGCAGCCCGTCGTTGACGATGCCGAAGTCTGTCACTTTATACTGTTTGCCCAGATTGCTGAGGTCCACTTCTTCGTTTTGCCTGAACCATTCGGAGATGGCTGTGCCGTCAGGCCACAGGTCTGCCTTGACCTTGTTTTTGGCCTTGCCGAAAGATGGCACGCACATGAGTGTGCATGCCATCAGTGATATGAGAAATCTTTTCATTGTTGCAATATCAGTTGGAATGAGCTTTGTGAGTGTTTCGATATGAAACTTCGTTGTAGGCGATGTTAGTGTACACGAGTGGGTAAGCCTTCAGTTTCAGTATCTTATTCAAGGTGGGTTCTATAAATTCGCTTTGTTAGATTTTGGAATTATAGGAGGGCTTTATAAATTCGCTTTGTTAGATTTTGGAATTATTGTCTTACTTCACGCGGATGACCTTGCTTGAGCCGTCGCTGTACTTTATGATGTTCATGCCGCGAGCTGTCTTCTCCA